>NZ_ATUS01000004.1 GCF_000420325.1 Spongiibacter tropicus DSM 19543
CTGGATCAACTGGCCGGCCTGAGTGGCGGCGCTGGCGGTGGTGATAACCCATTGCAACCGCTGCTTGACCAACTGCAAGGCGCCGGTGGTGGCGACAACCCGCTGCAACTGCTGCTTGATCAACTGCAAGGCTTGGGTGGCGGTGCTGGCGCTGGTGGTGAAAACCCCCTCGCTCCTTACGTTCTCCAGCTGACAAAAACGGTTGATGACCTGCTTGCTGATGTGGCGGGTGAAAATGGTACTGTCGATGCGGTTACCGATGTCGTTGATACGCTGGTTACCGACCCTGCTGGCATACAGGCCAGTGTCACAGTCATTCCCGCATCACTGCAGTACGCCTTGGGTCGTCTGCAAGACAATCTGATGGGCTTTGCTCCTGCCTCTGGGGGTGACAATCCGCTGCAACCTCTGCTGGATCAGCTGACTGGCTTGGGTGACATGGCGGGCGGTGGTGCCGGTGGCGATAACCCGCTTCAGCCGCTGTTGGACCAACTGCAAGGTGCCGGTGGTGACAACCCACTGCAACCTTTGATTGATCAGTTCCAGAATGCCGGTTCAGGCGGTATGGAAGGTGACAACCCTCTGCAACCGGTTCTGGATATGCTGACTGGAGCGGGAGAGGGTGGTGATGCTGGTGATACCTCGGCCGCACCGTTCTCCTTTGCGTTCTCTTTCGAGTCTGACGCATTTTCGGTCTCGTACAGCTTTGACGGCCAACAGCCGGAGTTCAGCGTACCCACTCCCTGAGTGAGTTTGCTGTAAGAGTAAGCGCTCAAAAGCCAGCCCCCAGGGGCTGGCTTTTTTACTTTCATGTTGTGACACGCTGTATAACAATACTCGCCATTAGCGAGAGTTTTCTTTTAACAGGCGTTAACCCTTGAATAACCGGCTACTGACATATCTGCTGTTGGTCCTGATGGTGGCATCCGTCAGGGCGCATGCGCAGCTGATCTCTGTCGATGTGCTGGGGGTTGGCGTCGATACCAATATCCCAGGTGCGGCCACCGGCGGTGATGATGATTTGTCGGCGCTGTCACTGGATGCCCTGAACGACGATAGTATTTTTGGCAGCGGCCTCTCGGGGCAGGACATCCTGTTGCTGGGGGCTCCTGCTGAACCCTTGGGAAATGCGCCGGGCTCTGACAGCGCACTGGCGCCGTTGCTCAACAATATCGGCGGCGATAGTCCGGTTATCGAGTTCCTACAGGAGACGGCGGGCGGAGAAGATATCACGCCAGAAATCCTCACTATCGACCTTTCCGGCGAAGATGAGAGTGGACTGTCAGCGGACGCGTCGTCGGATCGGCTCAGGGAACAGGGGCAGCGCGAGTCTGCTCAAATGCAAGCGAGTAGCGCCCGACAGTGCGAGGATGCTGATGGAGACAGTGTTTGTGATGACGTAGATAGCTGTCTGCAATCCCCCAAGGGCGCGGTAGTGTTGCCCAGTGGCTGCCATTTTGATGGTCGTCAGGCGCTGGAGTTAAGAGGCGTCAGCTTTGCGACGGGTACCGCCTTGCTGGATACCGCTTCTGGCGCGGTTTTGCGCCAGGCTGCCAGAATTCTCAAATCTGCCGCCAATGTTCCTTTGAGTATCGAAGTCGCCGGTTATACCGATGATCGGGGCGATGAAGAGAGTAATATGCGGCTCTCTGTTTAGCGTGCACTTGCCGTCATTGACTTCCTGATTGCTGAGGGTGTGGCTGCAGAGCGTTTACATGCGGTTGGTTACGGTGAAAGCCGACCGAAGGAGTCCCTTTCTGGACTCAGTGGCGCCGCGTTAGATGCGGCAAGAGCAAAAAATAGGCGCGTAGAACTGCGCGCGATTCCCGCAGGCGGGAAATAACAAGGTTCACAGGCAGAATAACTATGGCTATTGATTTACCACCAGTGATCCCTCCTCAGGCATGGACTGCTGAGCGTGTAGAGCACGCCGCAGCCAAGCTACCTGTGGCGATGTACGAGGTAGGTGGCTACTCCCTTCATATCACTGGTAATCGCCATTTGAGTGCTGACCAGCTCGACCTGCTGATGCGTAACGCGAAGACCCCGGCACAGGCGATAAATGCCATTAATCAGGCTTACTATCAGTTGGGGCACCTGCTGACTACGGTTTATTTTGCGCAGCGTGGCGATGTGATTTATGCCCATGTCGTACATGGCCGCTTGGCGGATGTAAAAGCGCCTGATTCGATTCGGGGATATTTTAGCGGCTTGATCGGCGATGACGACCTGCGTCGCCGCGAATTCGATGCTCAGAGAGTATTGGCGAATTTGAAAAGCGATAGAGCGGGTATGGACTACAGCGTGAGTTATCAGGTGGGTAAAGACCCGAGCGCGCTGACGCTGGTGCTCAACGAGCAATCGCAGCAGGATTATGATCCGACCGAGTTCAGTTTTGCGGCGAATAACTACGGTAACCGGTTTTTAGGGCGTTATTTTGCCGGTGGCTCCGTGACACATAATTTTCGTAATGGTTTGGAGGCGCAGTTTTCCTACGATCGCGCGTTGACAGAGTTTGGTGAGGTCAATGGTGGTGATTTTTACGATGGGTATACGTTTCGCCTGAATAGCCCCAGCCCATGGGGGCTGTATGGGTTTGAGGCGCGGCGCGTGGATTATGCCCGTTTTGTCGATGCCCGTGTTCAGAGCCCAGACGATCCGCTGTTTACGCTGGATGCCTGCGCGCTGCAAGCATTGTGTTCGATTCTCGGGATTGATGACGGCCTGATTGTTGTTGGCGGCGGGACGAGCATTGAGGATCGACGGCTGGCTCTTGAGGCAGAGACGACGGTACTTGCGCTAACGGGTGAGCAGGTGCTTCTCAGTGATGCGCTTTATCGCCTGACATTTACGCAGCGACTCGAAGATGTTGATTCCCGTATTGATGTAAAGCGTGGGCAAAACTTGCTTGATGAGCCGCAGCAGAGTCTCGAGTTGGGACTGAAATACAATCAGCTCATGCGCTTGTGGGGCCTGCCCAGCAAACTGGCGGTGCAGGGGTTCGTTGATCTGGGCTTTAAGTCCGATTCCGGTACCTTGGGTACGGACGATACTGAGGGCTCGGTCAACTTGGGCCGGCGCAGCAGTGAATTCACTATCTTTAAGCCCCGCTTGTCGTTCCAGACGTCACTGACAGAGCGCGTCGAACTCACGCTCAGTTACAGCGGCCAGTACTCTGACAATACCCAGCTTCCCCTTCAGCAGCAGTATTTTCTCGGCGGTAATAATGGCTTGAGTGCCTATATGCCTGGTGTGCTGGTGGGTGACTCCGGACACTACGCCAAGGCCACGTTGGCGGCTGTCGAATTACCTATTGCAGGTCTGCGTTTCACGCCAGCGTTTTATGTTGAGCGTGGAGAAGCCTGGTTTGAGAATGCCAGCGGAGCCGACGGCGATACGCGAATGCTCAGCGATATCGGCGTGTCTTTTCGGTTCAGCTATCAAGAGCTGATGGAGACGGAATTGGTAATCGCGCGACCGCTATCGGATCAGAATATTGATGAGGAAGTGCGTGAGGCTGCTGAGGCCGATTTCTTCTGGCGATTGAGGGTTAACTTCTAGCTGGGACAAAGCTGGCTCGCGATTTGTGGAGAATGTCAGCGGCGTGGAAAGGTAAGTCGCACACGGCCGCCGGGCGCCTGTTCTCGGCTGACGAGTTCAAGCCCGATATCGCAGCTATCCGCGATATCGCGGACAATAGCTAATCCCAACCCCTGGCCTTGACCATATTGATCTCCCCGTCGTCCGCGATCCAACAGAGCTTCCACTTCACTGGGCTGCAATCCTGCGCCATCATCGTCAATACATAGTTGCAGTGCTTCCGTGCCTGGTGCTGATGATGTCGAGAGCGTGACGCGTTTTTGACAAGCTTTGCAGGCGTTATCTAACAGGTTGCCAAGTAGCTCGAGCAAGTCGTCTTCGTCGACGGCAACGCTGGGGTTGCCGTCGATATGCAGGTGAATCTCAAGGTTTTTGCTGTGATAGACCTTCATTAGTGTATTACGGAGACGCTCAAGCGCCGGCAGCAAGGGTATTTGAGGCCCCAGTTTTCCCGCGCTTCCACTGACTGCTCGACGTAGTTGGTGCCGAATAATATCGTCCATGCGGCTCAATTGCTCCCGTCGACTTTCGTCATCCAGCTGATTGTTCTGAAGCACGGCCAGTGGCGTTTTCAGACTGTGAGCGAGGTCGCCCAGGGTATTGCGATACCGCTCCCGTTGTCGCCGTTCTTTCTCGAGTAACTGGTTAAGGTTCTGCGTAATCCCGCTAAGTTCTTCAGGGTAGTCGTCGCTGAGTTGATGAGTATCGCCTTTTTCCAGATGTCGCAGCTCTCTAGCCAGTTTCCGAAGGGGTTTTAAGCCCCAGAATTGCAGCCCGGTTACCAGCGCAAGAGACAGCAGCGCAACCATGCTCAGCCACAGTGCGAGTTGGCGGCGGAACTGCCTCAGTTCATTCAACATGCCTTGCTTACTGGCGTAAATCGAAAACCGGATGGGAATATCGCGGCCATTATCGGTTTCCCACAGGGCGTAATAGCGGTAGTAGAGGAAGGCGCGCTGATCAATGATGGACTCGCCGAACAAATCTTGTCCGAAGCGTTGTCCTTTTTCTGTTGAGGGAATACCCGGCAGTTGAAGGGTGTCTGCGCTCAGGGATTGCCAGTAAAGTGCGCCATCCAAGCCCTGAATATCAGCATACAGTCCCGACCGGAATTGCCAGAATCTCGGTTCTTTCAAGCGGTCGCTGGTATCGAAACGGTCACCACTCCATTCAACCGCGCCAAGCAGGGAAAAGAACTGTGTTTTTAGCCGGTTTTCTTCCGCCTTGATCAGACTGCTGTGATAGGCGCGGTCGATAGCTAACCCCGTCAGGCCGAGAAGTACCGGCATGCTCAAACTCATGGCCAGCAGGAGCCGGCGGCTGATAGAGCTGCGCCGCGTGGGGCGTTCAGGCATGGGTTTCCTTCAGCTCAAAACGGTAGCCGCGGCCGCGCAGGGTTGTGATTGGCTTGAGGCTGCCCTCGGGGTCGAGTTTTTTGCGCAAACGAGCAATAAAGACCTCGATAACATTACTGTCTCGATCGAAGTCCTGATCGTACAGGTGCTCGGTAAGGTCCGACTTCGATACTACCTGACCACTCCGCATGACGAGGTATTCAAGCGCATTGTATTCAAATGTGGTTAATTCCAGTGCTCGCTGGTCGACGCTGACAGATTTCGCGGCGGTGTCGATAACGACGGGGCCGAATGCCAGCTGAGGGCTGGCGAATCCCGCTGAGCGCCTGATCAAGGCATTGGCGCGGGCAAGGACTTCTTCGATTTGAAAGGGTTTCGCTACGTAATCGTCAGCGCCGGATTCCAAGCCTTTGACTTTATCCTGCCAGCTGTCGCGAGCGGTGAGGACCAGTACCGGGAATTTGATACCTTGTTGGCGCCACTGACTGATCACGCTAATGCCGTCCCGCTTGGGTAGGCCGATATCGACAACCGCAAGGTCATAGGGCATTTCTTCCCCGAGGTAGGCGGCTTCCTCTCCGTCTGAACTGGCGTCACAGGCAAACCCAGCTTCGGTGAAATACTTCAAGAGTTGCGCCTGCAGGAGTGGTTCGTCTTCCACGATGAGTACACGCATGCTTGCTACCTATTTGCCGTCAATAATGACGTTTTTTATTTTTCCATCGTCTTGGAGAATACGCACTTTGTAGGCATTACCGATCTTCTTCGCGCCCACAGCACGGCCGCCATAGCGGCGTTCGGCAATGGCGATGGCGTCCCGGGCTGTCAACTGAGGCTGCAGGCGCTGATGTTCCAGCTGGCCGTTTAGAGAGGGCGAGCCCAGAGCACCATTGCCTCTGGGCAGGTTGATGCCGCCGCGGTCGAGCAAACCTGCGGCAAAGCTCGTGGCCGGCGCTGTGCCGATGCCAAATATCAATGCGGCGAATAAAAAATAACGGGCCATATTCCACACTTTGCTGGTTGGGCGTTTGAGGTCGGTAGGCTATGTGTCCTTTGCCAAGCTTAACCCAGTAACGTAGCGAATTTCAGCTCCTGCCTGTATTTCACAGTGATCTGACCGTACTTGCAGTTTGGATAGCTTCGGCTTAACTTTCGCTGAACCCAGATTCAAGTCACAACATAAAAAGGAAGATGACGGTGAAGCTTTACACCTATGACCCTGCACCCAATCCGCGCCGTGTCGCGCTGCTACTTAAATACAAAGGCGTTGAATTAGACGCCGAGCAGGTGGACCTTACGAAAGGTCAGCAAATGAGCGCGGAGTTCTCAGCAATTAATCCGCAGTGGACGGTGCCCGCGTTGCAGCTGGATAACGGCGAGGTGCTGAGCGACGTGATCGCTATTTGCTATTACCTCGATTCCCTGTATCCCGAAAAGTCGGTTTTTGGCAAGGATGCATTGGAATGTGCAAAAGTCATTGCCTTCTGTCAGCGGCTGTATGTGGACGGCTTGGCTGCCGTGGCTGAAGTCCTGCGTAACGGGAATCCGGTATTCAAAGATCGCGCGTTACCCGGCGCGCTGAATGTGCCTCAAATCCCTGAGCTGGTTGACCGAGGGCACCTGCGTTTGGACGCGTTCTATCAATCGATGAACGAGGTTGTTTCCGGACGGGAATTCGTCGTCGGAGAGCAACTGAGTCAGGCAGATATTGACCTCTATGTCGTGCTGGGTTTCTGCGGCTGGGTAAAACGCAGCATTCCGGAAGATTGCGAAGCGCTGGTTCAATGGTTTGCCGACATGAAAAAGCGCTTCGGTGAGTGACAGGGCCTAGCGCAGCCAGTATACATTCACTCTAGTGTTCAACGATGGGCGGTGGCCACATCGCGGCCCGTGTTGGTGGTAACGCGTTCCTGCTTGCAGGCGGTGGCGATAATCGCGGTGATAATTGCTGCGATACCGCTGGTCGCGCAGGCCATCGCGATAGCCTTGTCGATACGCCCACGACGAGGCGTGTCGGTCGTGAAAGCCATGATACGAGTGTGTGCTGTGACGCATTTGGTAGCTTTGTGGCACAGGTCTGGGGTCAGCCAATGCCAGAGCAGGCAGTCCTAGGATCAGCAGGCCGGTCATGATTCTTGCAAACATGGGATTCCCTCCTGTTAGCATTTCGAGCTCAGTATACCGCCGATAGCGTTAACCCAGGCTGAACCTGCCATATGGGTGATGTTACTCGCTCGCTGCCTCTTTAGAATCTTCGCTAATATAATAATGATAAGGAGCAGGATATGTCGGTGATAGGAGCCCAGGTGAGGGCCACTGGCGCGTTACTCTTTGCATGTGCGGTTGGGTGCTTGTTTTCGCCGCCGCTGCTTGCCAGTGACGATACTTGCCCCGAATGGACCGATGAGCGCCAACTCTTCTTTGGCGATTTACATGTACACACAAAGTACTCACTCGATGCGAGTACACAGGGAACGCGAACGGGGCCGGCTGATGCGTACCGCTTTGCTCGTGGAGAGAGCATTCCTCTGCAGCCCTGGCTGGAGAATGGCGAGGCGCTGCGTCAGCTGAAACTTGAGCGGCCACTGGATTTTGCGGCGGTGACCGATCATGCAGAGCTGCTGGGAGAACGTGAAATCTGCAACAGCCCGGATGACGAGGGCTATGGAAGCTGGCAGTGCAAGTTGTATCGTCACTGGCCCAGAGGGGCTTTTTTCCTGTTCAATACGCAAGCGGCCAGAGCCGTTCGCATGGGTTTTTGCGGCGAGGACGGGGAGTATTGTCGTCAGGCCGCGATGCGTCCCTGGCAAGATATCCAATTATCAGCTGAAGCCGCGAATGACCGTTGTGCATTCACCAGCTTTGTCGCTTACGAGTGGACTGGGGCGGCTGAAAACCTCGCTAACCTGCATCGCAACATCATCTTCCGTAACGCGCAGGTGCCGCGCTTGCCTTTTTCCTTTATCGATGCGCCTTCTGCACCGGCCTTGTGGGACGGGCTTGATGCGCGCTGCGGTCCCGGCACGGATTTGCCCGCCTGCCAGGCACTGGTTATTCCTCATAACAGCAACCTCAGTGATGGCTATATGTTCGTGCTGGATGAGGTCAATACTGAGTTGGGCACTCGTCGGGCGGAGCAACGCTCACGGCTAGAGCGTCTTGTTGAAATCATGCAGCACAAAGGCGCCTCAGAATGTTTTTTTGATCCGCTCAATACGCAGGATGAGCTGTGCGCCTTTGAGCAATTGCCTTACGGCAGCTTTCGTAGCAAGTTTGTCGGCAAAATATCCAGCCGATTGAGTGAACCCGCGCAGAGCGATGCGGGATTCCTGCGAGACGTGCTGAGCGATGGCCTGGCCTATGCACAACAAGACAAGGAAAATACAAACCCTTACACCCTCGGTGTTATCGCAAGTACCGATACACACATCTCCGCGCCCGGCGCCGTGAGCGAGGATAATTTTCCGGGGCATGGCGGCGCCGGCCAACCGGCAGGTCAGGAATTACCCCCCGGATTGCCCGACGACCTGGAGTTTAATCCTGGCGGCTTGGCGGCAGTCTGGGCGGAGGAAAACAGCAGGGAGTCGATTTTCGCTGCGCTTGAGCGGCGCGAGGTCTACGCCACCAGCGGGCCCCGTATTGGACTGCGGGTTTTTGCGGGAGCCGACATGCCACAGAACCTGTGTGAGTCAGACGAATTTGCGCGGCAGGCTGATCAGCACGGCGTACCGATGGGCAGTGAATTAACGTTGGAAAAGGACGGGGCTCCGGTTTTTGCGATACTTGCTGCGATGGATGTCGGGACCGCGAATTCGCCAGGGCTGCCACTGCAAAAAGTGCAGTTGATTAAAGGGCAGCTTGGCGCGGACGGGCAGCGTAAGGAATCCGTTGTGGATATCGTCGATTCTGGTATTGCGGCATCTGTCGATCCGCTCAGCTGCCAGCTTGAGGGTAGCGGCGCTGCGCAGCTCTGCCAGGTGTGGCGTGATCCCGACTACGATCCGCAAAGCCGCAGCTACTATTATGCCCGTGTCTTGGAGGTACCTCGTTGTCGCTGGAGCCAGCAGATCTGCGTGGCGCAGGGGGTGGATTGCAGTAAGCCTGAGACAATCCAGGCGGGCTATGAGGACTGCTGTCGCGCGGATCACCGACCGATTATTCAAGAGCGGGCATGGAGCTCTCCGATTTGGGTGCATCAGGCAAAAGAGGAGGCTGAGTGAGGCGGGGGCTTTGGCGGCTGGCGATTTTTTCTGGTTTGGCAATATTGCTGGCAGCGGGCGTGACTCGCTGGGAAACCTACCAATATCGTGTGCTGGACTGCCCGTCGTCGGTCAGTGTGGCGGAGCGCGCTCGTCAGTGGCGAGCCCTGTATCCGTCGCAGCCGGTGGACCTTTACGGCGTGCAGCAAAGCCTGATGGACGAGGACATGTTGCTGAAAGAAGCGTTGCTGCTAGGTATTCACCGGGAGGACGTGGTGATTCAGCAACGCCTCAATCGGGACATGAGCTTCCTGAAGCTGGAGGGCCAGGGGCTGGAAAAGGATAGCCCATTGCTTGAGGCGCTTATTCTGGGTGATGTGGTCATCCGCCGGCGCTTACTGCAACGCATGGAGGCCATGATGACGGCGACAGCGCCTGAGGTTTCATCTGCTGCGATTCAAAATGAGACTTGGCGGGTCGATTTTCAGCAGTATTTGTTCCGGGAGAGGTCGACCGCCGAGCAGGCGCTCGCCAACGGCGAGTACAGTGAAGCCATACCCTTCCTCCACGGTGGCGCGCTGATGGGACTGGATCAAGCCAGGGTAGATGCCCTGTTTGGAGACCGTACCGATATGACACTGCCGTCTCTGCCTTTGAGGCAGTGGTTTGGGCCGGTTCAGTCGCCCTATGGTTGGCATGTGTTGCGGGTGGTCGATCGCCGTAAGGAGCTGATCAAGGTGCCATCGCCACCGTCAGAAATGTCGGCGTCAGCCCTGACGCGATTGCGGGATAAATACCGGAACCTCTGTCATGCCACGTAGCTCCGTGTTGTCGCTTCTGTTCCTACTCAGTCTGCTGTGTACCCCGGCACATGCCCATAAGCTGGCGCCAGCCCTGTTGGAGCTGCGGAGCCTGCCTTCGGGCACTATTGCGGTCAATTGGCGCTTGCCTGCGGATGGCAGTGCAGCGCTGGCGCTGAGCTTCTCGGCGGACTGCCGACGTTTGGGCGAAGGGCCGCCAACGCGTCAGGGCACGGCATTGGAATGGCAGTTTCATGTCCAGTGTGGCAGCCAACCGGAAGTGCGAGTCGAGGGCCTCAGCCCCTCACAAAGTGCGGTATTGCTGAGGTGGTGGCCGGAGGAGGGCGATGAGCAGCAGCTGCTGTTAAATAGCGATGAACCGGGATATGTACTCGAGAGCAAAGATCAGAAGCCTCATGGCGTTGCCCAATACCTGCAGTGGGGGATTAGCCACATTCTCATCGGTTTTGATCATCTGCTTTTCGTATTGGGGCTGTTTCTGATCTCCGAGCACTGGCGGCAGCGATTGCTTTGGGTCACCGCGTTTACCCTTGGACATAGCCTGACATTGATAGCCGCCAGCACGGGGCTGGTGTCGTTCGACACGGGTCTGGTGGAAGTCGCGATCGCCGCTTCGATACTGGTACTCGCACTGGGTATCAACACCAGGCCCAGCGATGTGACGCGTTCTGGATTTGCTTTATTGGTGTTGGGATTTGGCCTGCTGCATGGCCTCGGTTTCGCGTCTGTATTAGGGGAGCTGGGCTTGCCGCTGGGACAACAGCTGACCGCTCTGCTGCTGTTTAATCTTGGCGTGGAAGTGGGGCAGTTGCTGTTTATCGCCATGTTGGCGCTGGTGTTTGGTCTGATCGCCCGGATTCCGGTCAACGGTGGCGAGACGCCGCTGTTTGCGGCGCGTTTGCTGTCGATTTACACGATGGGCGGCTGCGCGATGTATTGGATGGTCTCCCGTGCAGCCACTAGCCTGTGGTAGCGAAGAGTACGCTTACTGGTTCTCGGCTGTTTGCTTCGGCGGTGCGGGATAGCGCTTCATCGGAATCAGCGGGTGAAAGCCCAGCTCGATACCTTCTTCGATATTGCGGCTGTTGCTCAGTATTTTTGTCCGGCGCACGAAGCTGCGCTGGGATTTCCGAGAATTGATTGCATGCAGGGTGTCCAGGCCTCCGCGGCTGGAGAACAGAGGTTGCCCTTCGCTGCTGTAGATCGTGACGGCGAGACTGGCCCCTTTGATAATCTGCGTCCAGTTGAAATCAGAGGGCACACTGGCGGTGGCGCCCTCGGTGGCCGGCTCTCGGGTGACGCCGTACCAACGGGCGTAATGTTTCATCCCTGCGCTGTGCTGAATATCGTGCACCATAAGGTCAGTAAACAGCACGGCGTCGATCTCTTTGTGTTCCTGCAGGCTTTTGAACGTAGCGCCCATCACATTTTGCCAGCCCACTTGATCAACCTTACCGGTAGTCGGGTCGTAGAAATCGCCGAAGTTCAGCAATGCCTGCTGCCAAGCGTTATTGAAAATATGCTGCGGCACAATCTGGTAGCCATTGGCGGTCAGATAATCCTGAACCATGCCGTCGATTTTCCCCTCGCTGTCCCTTAACATGGAGCGCGTTGGCTCACCGCTGACATTAACGCTGGCTATGATGATTTTCTTGATAGGCTTTTTGGCCAGAGACTCTTTGGCGATGAAGTAGTCATATACCGTTGGGTTGTAACTCACCGAGCTACAGGCGCTGGTGATGACGGCCATCAGTGCGGTAACAATCAGAAGCGTTTTTTTCACAGCGGTACCTATTTATTCGGATGCGCAGGCATTCTAACAACCGGGGTAGAACATGAGAAGTGAACTGGGAGCAGGCGCGGTATGCCTGAACAGTGAGACGAGAGGTAGTGGTGAGCCGGTAGTATTACTGCACGGACTGTTTGGCTCAGCCAGCAATCTGCTCTCATTGGGACGCAGTCTGGAAGCGCACTATCAGGTAGTGCGTATGGACTTGCGCAACCATGGAAAATCTCCCCACTGCGACTACATGGATATCCCGTCGATGGCCAAAGACGTGGCGGTGACCATGGATGAGCTTGGCATCGCGTCGGCCTCGGTTCTGGGCCACTCCTTGGGCGGAAAGGTCGCAATGGAGCTGGCAGCAACGCAGGCCGACCGTGTCAGTAAGCTGATTGTCGCGGATATCGCTCCGGTGAGTTACGGCCGAGGCCACGACGCTATTATTACGGCGCTGCTGGCGATGGATTTGCGTGCCTTGCGCAACCGCGAACAGGCCGACCAACTTTTGCAGGATGCCGTGCCGGAGTTAGGCATTCGTCAGTTTTTGCTCAAGAACCTGATGCGCGATGGCGACCATTGGGCATGGCGGATGAATCTGCCAGTGATTGCCGATTGCTATGACCTGCTGCGGGCAGCACCCGATACAGGGGTATACAAGGCGCCAGCGTTGTTCATTCGCGGGGAATTGTCTCGCTATATCAAAGACGAAAATCGGGTGGGAATTCAACGTCAGTTCCCGGATAGTCGCTTGGAAACCATCGCCGGTACCGGGCACTGGCTTCATGTAGAGAGACCTGCGGAGTTCAACGCTCTGGTGGCTGGCTTTCTGGCGAGCGGCAATGATTGACGCGATTACCGCCAGTCTCTACGCGCAGCAGCCCACAGAGACGCTCTACCATTACACCTCGCTGGGGGGCGTGCTGGGTATTGTCGGCAGTGGTGTGTTGTGGGCCAGTGATATCCGCTATATGAATGACTCGGCAGAACTGAGGCATACGGCAGATTTGGTAAAGCGCGATGTCGAACAGCGCATTGCGGCCGGGCACCCTCACCCCGGGTTGCTGAATGCCTTTCTCGACTGGGTGCAGCACCGAATTACTAACGGCCATATTCTCTTTGGCGCCTCCTTCCGTTCTCACGGCAACCTGCTCAGTCAGTGGCGGGGCTACAGTTCAGTGGGGAAGGGAGCCAGCCTTGGTTTTAATGCCGAGGCCATCGAGAGCTGCGCTGCGGCGCAACACTTTAAGTTGGGCCGTTGTGTGTATGAGGCGGTGGAGCAGCAGCGGCTGATTGCGCAGATTATCGACGCAGTGGAGTTGCTGGCAGAGCCACAACCTCAAGGCAGTGCCAGTGATCAGCGTGAACAATGGTTTAAGCGCTTTCAACACCTGGAAACGGATCTGCTGCGCATCGCAGCGATTCTCAAACATCCCTCATTTGAGGAAGAGCAGGAGTGGCGGCTGGTATCGCCGGTGATTTCCGACTACCTGGGGGCCAAGGTGTATTTTCGCGAGGGGAGGAGCATGCTGGTCCCCTTTATGAAGTTTTCATTGGCGGAGCAGGGCGAATCCATGCTGTTGGATCACGTATACCTTGGGCCGACACCCAATATCAGCTTGTCGATGAACTCTTTAAAAATGTGCCTCAGCAAGCACGGCATTCAACCGACGCAGGGCATCGACTATTGTCAGATACCCTATCGACAGCGTTGATCATTTTCCCGACAAGATAAAGTCTGCACAGCGCTCACCAATTAATACGGCCGTTGCATTGGTGTTGCCGGAAATAATGGTCGGCATCACCGACGCATCAGCAACCCGCAGCCCCTCGAGGCCGTGGACTTTCAGGTGCTGGTCGACGACGGCCATCTCATCGTCACCCATTTTACAGGTGCCCACAGGATGGTAGACGGACTCGCCGGTGTTGCGGACAAATTCCAGAATGTCTTCGTCGCTCTGAACATCGGCGCCGGGAATCAGCTCTTCGCGGCGCCAGGGCTCCAAAACAGGGGCCTCAAAAATTGCCCGCGTCTTGCGCACTGCCGCAATGATCGCGCGACGGTCTTCCTCTTCTGCCAGGTAATTATGTACAAATGCAGGGGCCTCACGCGGATCAGCGCTGCGAATGTGGACGTGACCGCGGCTCTTGGGGCGTAAGTAACATACCGTTGCGGTCGTGCCGGGCACGGTGAGCATACGGCCATTTTCATCCTGATCACCTGCGGCAGGAGTGAAATGGATCTGGGCGTCGGGGCGCGCTACATCGTCCGATGTGCGGAAAAATACCCCGACTTGGGCAGCCGGGTGGGAGAGCATGCCGCTGCCCTTGAAGATCAGCTTCATCAGCGTGTTGAGCATTGCCAGCGGGCGAGAGTCTTCATAATACGTTCTGACACCCTCAAATGAGCGCTGGGTATTCACCGTCAGGTGGTCCTGCATGTTCTCACCAACGCCAGGCAGGTTCTTAAGCGGCTTGATCCCTTTTTGAGACAGCATCTCGGCATTGCCGATGCCGCTCAGTTCCAATAATTGCGGCGAGTTAATCGTACCGCCGCAGAGAATGATCTCGCCGCGGCAGCGCACGGTGACTTCCTTGCCATTCTGCAAATAGCGCAGCCCACAACTGCGGTGGCCTTCGAACAGGATCTGGGTGGCGATGGCATGGGTTTGAATGTGAAGGTTGGCGCGTTTTGCGGCGTTGCGTAAATAGGTTTTGGCTGTACTTTGGCGTCGTCCCCGGCGAATATTCACCTGATAGAAGCCAACACCTTCTTGTCGCTCCCCGTTGAAATCGGGGTTGAAGGGAATACCGGCTTCCTGTGCGGCTTTGACATATAGCTCAGCCATGTCGTAGCGATTCTGAACGTCGTCAACCCAGAGCTGGCCGTCTCGGCCATGGTAGTCATCGCCGGATTGTCCAACATAACCCTCGCAGCGCTTGAAGATCGGTAACAGCTTGTCGTAGCTCCACTCCGTATTCCCGAGCTCCGCCCAGTGATCATAGTCCTCTCGCTGGCCACGGATATAGACCATGCCATTAATTGAGCTGGAGCCGCCGAGCACCTTGCCCCGGGGTTGGTCAATGCGGCGGCCATTCATATGCGGCTCCGGATCACTGACGTAGCCCCAACTGAGTGTTGGGTGCTTCATGGTAAAGGCAAAGCCGAGCGGGATGTGGATCAGGGGGTTGCGGTCTTTGCCACCGGCTTCCAGCAAGAGCACATTGCGTTGGCTATCTTCGCTGAGCCGGTTTGCCAGTGCGCAGCCTGCGGAGCCGGCGCCGACAATAATGTAGTCATAGAGCTTGGTCACGGAGTACTTGCCTCATTTATTTTTCTTGAAGTATCACTGTTGGTACTAAGTGTGTAACTAGACTAAGTGCCTTTGTCTGACTTGTGAAGTTATATGTCTGTAACGTTTTTCCGGCGTTCGGGTATTGCGAGTTCTGTGGCACTTTTCAGCCAGCCGAAGCGTTCCAAAAGTTGCTCGTAGACACCGTCCACCGGGCAGTTGAGCACAATGCGCTCAGCGGTTTTGGGGTGTGTAAATCGCAGCTGCGTGGCGTGAAGCAGCAGTCGGGGGCAGTTCAGAGACTGTGCAAAGTAGCGGTTGTGCCGGCCTCTGCCATGCTTGGCATCACCGATAATCGGGTGAGAGATGTGCTTCATGTGACGCCGAATCTGGTGGGGGCGTCCAGTGAGTGGCTCAGCCAGAACCAGAGAGTAGCGTGATTGAGGATAGCGCTCGATCTCGACGTCGATTTCATGGCTCGCCAGTCGCTGATAATACGTCCGGGCTGGCTTGGCTTCGCCAAATTCTGGCCGTCCCGCGTAGGGATCGGGATCCGCTCGCAGTGCGTGATCAATCCACCCTGACTCTGGTGCGTAACCTCGAACAACCGCCAGGTAGGCCTTTTGAACCGTGTTTTCGCTGAATTGCTTGCCCAGTTGGCCAGCAGCTTCTCGGCTTAGCGCAAACAGCATGACGCCCGACGTCGGTTTGTCCAGGCGGTGGACGGGGTAGATCTTCTGGTCAAGCTGTCTTCTGAGTATCTGCAGCGCGTAACGGGTTTCGTGGCGGTCGATGGGGCTTCGATGAACCAACAGACCGGCTGGCTTGTGAATGGCAACCACGTATTCATCCTGGAAGAGAATCGGCAATGTTTCATCGGCTTGTACGACGTTCGTGCTGATTTCGGAGCAGTTTGATGAAGAGTTTGTCATGTTGGTGTCGTTTTCTTGTCGATATGACGGCTGCGGGTTAGATTCGGTTCTGCGCGGAAATATTGCGTTGAAATACTATGCGGAGAAGACAGTGGCAGACAAATTTCCATGCACATCGGTTGATATGACCTTTTTTGAATCTGCGCCATTTATCTACACGGCAGAAGAAGTCATCAACGTGAGTGCAGACACTGTATTTCAGTCCTTTGAAAATGCAGAGGACTGGCCCGTGTGGGCGGCTCCGATTCAGCGTGTGGAGTGGACCTCGCCGCAGCCTTTCGGTATTGGTACCACGCGTACCGTGTATATGATGGGCGGTTTGACGGGGTATGAGGAGTTTATCGCTTGGGAGCGGGGCCGTGAAATGGCTTTCTGTTTCACACATTCCAGCAAAGACAATATTGTCAGTTTTGCCGAACGTTATCAGGTAGAAGAGTCCGGCCCCAATTGCTGTTGCGTGCGCTGGACAATGGCGATGAAGCCCAAGGGGTTTAGCCGTTATTTCTTGCCGGTATTCAGCCCGTTTATGAATATGGGCGTCAAACTTATGTTGCGCAACTTACGAAAACTGCTTGAGAAGCGGGCTGCCTGAAAAGGGCGAAAAAAAGCCAGAGCGATGGCTCTGGCTTGGGTTAGTGCTTAATTCTTTGCCAGTTGCTCAGACTTGGCAATTTCATCATCAAGCGCGCTGATGATGTCGTTTACATCCTCTTCTGACAGCTTCCCTTCCTTGAGCAGGCGGATATTACCGTCAGTATTCAGTAAGATCACGGCGACTCCCTTGGGCTCCAGGGACCAAGCCTTCAGGCCACGGCCCTCATCGTCTGCGACCAGTACGGCCTGTGGGTGAGCACGCTTGTTCTTGGCCAGTTCGCTGGTTACCAGGCCCTGTGTTCCCCAGAGGGCGTCATCAAGGTTGACGACCGATATGGATTGGAAGCTGCCGGGCGCATAGTCCCCTTTGTCCAGACGGTCGCGCAGAGGCGCAATAATCGAGTCAGAAGACATGCGTGCCGCCATGTGGAAAATCAGCGCAGGGGTGTCTGCAGTGATCTGTTCTGTCGACCAGGGAACGAAGCGAACACTGTCGCCGTTGATTTCCAGCTCACCTCGGCTGGGCACATCCAGCGCGGGCAGTTCTCCGCCCAGTTCCAGGGCAGTACTCGCGGCGCTGACACACAGCAAACCGGCAGCAACCAATGATTTCCATAAACGCAGCATGTAAGATTCCTTGTTCGTTATCAAAACAGCGACTCGCGGCAGAATAGCACAGTCATTTGTCCGCAAAGATGACGCTTAGTTCACATTGTGCCGGGCTGTATATTAATCCGTGCTGAACCGGCCATATCCCCTGAAAAGCCGCTCCTTGCGGGCTGCTATCAGGACGCGTCGTTGCTGTATGACTCCCAGCTCTTCAGGCGTCCGCTGGCCTGTAATTCTTCCAGCAGGGCTGCTTGCTTCCGCTTACTCATCCAGAGGAACGTCCGCGGCAGGCCCAGTCGCTCGCAGCTTTGACCCGCGGGGCTGTCGGGTTTGGGAATGCGCTCGGAAAGACGTGCGACGAGCTTTACCAATAGTCGTCCAGACCGGCTTAGCTTGTACTTGTCGTTCAATCCCAGCCGCTCACTGACGGATTTCGGTACGATATCGACCGCCGCACAGACGATGGCGTGCAGCAGGAAACCCGGTATCTTCCTCTCCTTGGCGGAATTCTGGAGCACTTGCAGGAATTCCTCGTTGATAGGGTGCGCTTCGAAGCCGGGTTCCAGCTTTGCCATCATTTGATGAAAATCTTCCAGCGACGCCGGTTTTTTTTTCACGCCATACAGTTTTGCGATCTCGGTGCTCTCGCTAAAAAACTGTCTAATTTCCTGGTCGCTCAGTGGTGATACAAAGCGATGATAGGCGACCAAAAAACCATAGCCTGCGGTCGCAGCTACCCAATCCAATAGTTCCTGATCAAGCGCTTTGTAGTGCTGCCCATCGGGGGTGACGCCCTCGACCCGCGCATGCATCCTGTTGACCCCTCCGATAATTTTTCGGGCGGCGCTTGCGGGGCCGTATGCACCGATCATGGCTGCGTGCCCAGTGCGCTCGGAGCGGCCGACTGGATCCCGACGATAGGTAGAGTGATCCCATACGCCGCTGCGTATGCGCGGGTCGGCAAACTCAAGAAGTACCGCACAGACCCCACCAATGACCCGGCTGATCGGGTTCTTGTAGATTCGCCACGTCACGGAGTCAGGCCCGATATACGCGGGCTCACCGGGTGGTTGGGTGTAGTCCAGTTTCCACCCCATGTACGTGCTGCGTTCCGCCATAGTCTTATCCATATTTTTCAGAAGCTGCTGTTTGTGTGATGTCATTTTTTTGAACGGGCGCCAGTATTAGCCGCTGCTTCGAAGGCCCTTGTGAACGCTAGATTACGGTAAATTTTAGCGGCATTTTGTTTCGGGCGGACGAAAAAGGTTATTGGGTGCCAGCGCCGATGCCCGCTGTCTTGCCCTCGCATTAGCACACTGACTACAGTCTTCACCGAACGCAGGCTGTTCCCCCAGATGCTAGGGGGGAGGGCGGCATTAACGACAGTGTCCGGGCGGTTTTGTACGAGCCAAACCCGTTGATAAGAAGAATAGTTGGGGAAGAATTATGGCCTTGTCACCTAGAGCCGTTTTACCGTTAGTTTTTTTGTCTGGTATGGCAGGTGCTCAAGAGGAGCCCCGTCGTCAGTTGGAGGAAGTGGTGGTGACCGCGCAGAAGCGGGCGGAGTCTCTCAGTGATGTGCCTGTTTCGGTTACGGCCGTGTCATCTGAAAAGCTCAACCAAGCGGGTATTGAGAACCTCTCCGACCTTTCGGAATACACGCCCAATTTCAAAATGGTGAAAGGCGGCCTGGCCCCGAATGTTTATATGCGAGGTATCGGTTCAGGTTCAAACCTGGGTTTTGAAATGTCAGTGGGCTTCTTTTCCGACGGCATTCATCTGGGGCGCGCCCAGCAAACGCGCGCGGCGTTCATGGACGTGCAGCGGGTCGAGGTGCTGCGAGGGCCGCAGTCAATATTGTTTGGCAAGAACGCTATCGCGGGGGCGATAAATCTGATTTCTGCACAACCCGGCGACGAATTTGAGGGCATGGTTTCCGGTATTTATGGTCTTGAACTGGATAATCGTGAGGTCAATACGGTGTTGTCAGGTCCTCTTACCGAAACGTTCGGTGCCCGCCTGGCTCTGCGTTACCGCGAGGATGAGGGCTACATCTACAACACGGAGCTCGATCGCGACGATGGGGGCTCGGAGGAAGTCTCGGGCAGGCTCATTTTGCGCTGGACGCCGACAGACAGTGTCGATGCCAGCCTGAAGCTTGAGAAGACAGAGCTGGAGCAGATAGGTCGAACCTTGCAGGTCACGCACCCAAGTGCGTTAACGGGGTGTTCCGGCGAGAACACACGCCGCGATTATGTTCGCGCGAGTGACACGGATGAGCGGGTTAAGCTCGACAACTATAACGGCACCTTGAATGTCGACGTTCATACCGATGGCGGTACGTTTACCTCGGTGACCGGTTATACCGGCTTTGAGAATGATGAGGTATTTGACCCCGATTCGAGTAGTTTTAATACCTCAGTATTCGATGGTGTCGAGGAATTCAGCCAAGTCAGTCAAGAGTTCCGGTTTGCGTCACCCGGCGGTGAATTTATCGACTATATCGGTGGGGTCTTTTACCAGAAGAACGAGGTGAGTTCCGATGTTAAAGCGCCACTGAATGTTCGTACCGGTGCCATTGAAGATACCGGAGTTTGTCTGCTGAACACAGCACAGCTGGTCGCTGCTGACCTTGATCGCCAATTTGATATGGACGCCGAGGCATGGTCGGCGTTTACGCAATTTACCTTCAATTTCAGCGAAAGCTGGCGCAGCACGCTCGGTCTGAGATATGTCTCTGAGAAGAAGGAAGGTGAGCGGGTGTTTAACCTGTATGAGCGCAACACGGAAATTCCCGTTAACCCGGTGACCGCGTTGCTGCTGAGCCAGCTGAATGTGGGGGCCCATGAATTGCAGGGAGAGCGCGATAGCGATGTGTTACTGCCTTTGGTGAATACCCAATGGGATATCAATGACGACGTTATGCTCTACGTGTCCTACACGCGCGGTGCGAAATCGGGTGGCTATGATGCGCAGGGCAACAACGGTGACGACGGCCCGAGCGGCGGAGCCACCAATTTTGAGTTTGATGATGAAATCGCGAACGCTTGGGAAATCGGGGCGAAAATGCGCCTGCTGGATGGCGCGGCTGACTTGAATTTGGCGGTGTATCGTGTGGAATACGATGATATGCAGGTCAGTGTATTTGACGGTGTTGCCGGATTCAGTGTGACGAATGCCGGCCAATCGCTGACCCAGGGCTTCGAGCTTGATGGCCGCTGGTTGCTGACGGACTGGATGATGCTGACCGGGTCGGTGGCCTATCTTGACTTTGAGTGGCTCAAGTACGAGCAGGGGCCCTGCTATCCGGGGTCTCCAGACGAAGACCCCAATACCGGTACCTGTAATTTTGAAGGCAAGGTAAATCAACAAACACCGTCGTGGACGAGCAGTTTGTCGGCGATCTTTACCTGGCCGATCAGCGACGCGTTGATGCTTGAGGCTGCCGCTGACGTGAATTACCGCGACGAGCATTACATTTCCGGTGACCTTGATCCCAGAGGGCTGGAAGAGGCGGTGACCAAATACAATGCACGGGTTCGCGTGTTTGACGTCGCAGAAACCTGGTGGTTGTCTCTCGTGGGTAAAAACCTGACAGATGAGCTGGTCATGGGCTTCGGTGGCGGAACGGGCCTGGATGTCGGCGGCTATCGCGCCTCCGCGGAGCCACCGCGTTCGGTTTATCTGGAGGGCGGTGTGCGGTTTTAATCACATCGGGGGCTGGCCTGCATGGCGGGTCTAGCCCCGACTCGTAAGCACTTTCCCATTGAATGGGCAGCGGTGCAGGTCAACGAAAGCGGCAAAGAATCTTCCTCTCTTTTTCTGCCTGCTCATCCAATCACTTCTCGCCGTCTATTGCTGCCTCTTGAGCGCCTGAGGAACTTTTTACCTCCCAACTTCATCGTACTAGTGACAGCGGAATGCTCTTGCTACCAGCGAGAGCACTCCGCTGACGATGATTACGTTAATTAGGAGGAAGGCATGACACATAACGTCAAAACGACTCCAGGATTAAAAGTCGGTCTAGGGGTGATCGCTGCCGGTTTGCTCGCGGGTACAGCCAGTGTTCCCGCATTGGCGGCTGGAGATTCTCACTTGTACATCGGCGGTAGTTACGGACTTTATAAAGACCGCAACGGTGACTTTGACGAAGACGACAATTTCAAAGAGATCTTCGTCGGGGCGCAATTCAACCCGGTACTGGGGCTGGAGGCGAGCTACCTCGATTTCGGCGAATTCAGCGGAGCCTTGGGCAGCAGCGATATTGACGGCTATGACCTGGCTTTGGTCGCCCGTCTTCCGTTGACAGAGAGCTTTTCCATATACGCCAAAGGCGGCCAATTGTTTTGGGATGCGGATATCCGCGTAGCCGGATTCAAGGACAGCGCAGATGGCGATGATCCCTTCGTTGGCGTGGGCGCCGACTTCGCGATCACGGACAACCTCGTCGTGGCCCTTGAGTACGACCGGTACCGTATCGATATTGAAGACAACCAGTTCCCGGGAACAGGCAGTCAGGACTGGGATGGCGATATGGATACGATGAAAATCGGGGCGAGATTACTTTTCTAGGGCACCCGTCCCATATCTGGTGTCCCTTCGCCAGCCGCACAGCGGAGTCCCCCTAACGCACGGCGGCTGGCTTTTTTCTAATCGTGGGGAGGTAGCTTGGCGCCGCAGTGCCGGCAGTACATGGCATCGCGTTCATGACCACGGCGTCGGCAGGCGTGACACATGACTGCACTGCGCATGCGCTGGGTTTCCTGTATGAGCTCTGCACTTAATATCCCTGTTGGTATAGCGATGATGGCGTAACTGGTGACCATCGCCAGTGCCGCAACGGCTCTACCAATGGTTGTTTGGGGAACAATATCGCCATAGCCGACGGTGGTGACGGTGACAATCGCCCAGTAAATGCTCTGCGGGAGGCTGGTGAAACCGTTGTGTGGGCCCTCAATCAAATACATCAGCGAGCCGAAGACAATCACCAGGGTTACGACCGTGATGAAGAAGACGGTGATTTTGTGTCGCGAGGCTTTGACTGAACGAATCAGCACATTGGCTTCCGACATGTATTTGAACAGCTTGAATACCCGAAAGATTCGCAGCACCCGGAACACCCGGATCACCAGTAGGTGCTGGGCTCCAGGGATGAATAGCGCGAAGTAGGTGGGCAAGGCCGCGAGCAGGTCGACGATACCGTAGAAGCTGAGCACATACTCCCGGCGGTTTTCAGAGCAGTAAACGCGGGCAACGTATTCGATACTGAACAGAATGGTAAAGCCGATTTCTGCCGCGTAAAGCAGGTTGCCATAGCGCTCATGCAGAGAGGATACCGAGTCGAGGAAAAGGGCGAAGATGCTGGCGATGATGACGACAATCAGTGCGATGTCGAAATTGCGTCCTGCGCCCGGTTCGGTGCCGAAAATGACCTGCCTCATCCGTTCCCGGAGGTCGGTTTGGCTCATGACTGCGCTTCCTCCCGGAGTACGGCGACCATGCGTTCACACAGCGTCTGAAGGTCATCATCACTGATGACATAAGGTGGCATGGTGTACACCAGCTTACCGAAAGGCCGAATCCAGATGCCGTGTTCAACAAAGCGCGGTTGGATACTGCTCATCTCGACGGGCTCTTTCATCTCAATGACGCCAATCGCGCCCAGGCAGCGGACATCGGCAACGTCGTCAAGCTCGCTTGCGGCTGCCAGTCCCTGATTCAGGCCTTTTTCAATACGTTGGATATTTGTCTGCCAATCGTCGCTGAGCAGTAGGTCAATACTGGCATTGGCAATCGAACAGGCCAACGGGTTGCCCATAAAGGTCGGGCCGTGCATGAACACACCGGCTTCGCCTTGGCAGATACCTTGCGCGACGGCTTCGGTGCACAGTGTTGCGGCAAGGCTCATATAGCCGCCGGTCAGGGCTTTGCCGACGCACATGATATCGGGACTGATGCCTGCGTGGTCGCAGGCGAATAACTCGCCGCTGCGGCCAAAGCCCGTGGCAATTTCATCGTGAATCAGCAATACATCAAATTCGTCGCACAGTGCGCGGGCCTTGCGCAGATAATCGGCTGAATAAAACCGCATGCCCCCCGCACCCTGAACGATCGGTTCGAGAATGACGGCGGCAATGTCCTGATGGTGCTGTTCCAGCTGCGCGCGCATGGATGCCATATCCTCGGTACTGGCCTCGCTGCCGAAGGGGGTGGCGGGCGCGTCACAGAAGAAATGCTGGGGCAATACGCCGTTAAAAAGATGGTGCATACCATTCACTGGGTCGCAGGCGGCCATGGTGGCAAACGTATCGCCGTGATAGGCGTGATGCAGCGCCAGCAGTCGGTTTTTCTGGGGCTTACCCTGAGCAATCCAGTATTGGACGGCCATCTTGATCGCGACTTCGACAGCAACGGAGCCAGAGTCGGAAATAAACACGCGGGTCAGTGGCTCGGGGGTTAAGTCAACGAGGCGCTTGCCCAGCGTTGCTGCAGGAGCATGAGTCAGGCCGCCAAACATGACATGCGACATATCTTGCAACTGGCTCGTGGCGGCGGCATTGAGTGCCGGGTGGTTGTAACCGTGAATGGTCGACCACCAGGAAGACATTCCGTCGATCAGGCGACGGCCATCGGCAAGGGTTAATCTCACGCCGCTGGCGGAGGAGACGGGGAAAACAGGGCTGGGGTGAAGGGCCGATGAGTAAGGGTGCCAGATGTGCTGTTGGTCCCATTTCAGCCAGGTGGCCGTGTCGGTATTGCGGTAATCAGGCATGCGGTTCTCCGTAGCAAGGGGCCATTTTAGAAGTTGCCGAAGGCTTTTGCATCTTTACATGGCTGCGGTGATACTGGCTGGATAGATGTATCTAGGCAGCGTGCCTCATCGTTACGGGAAGAGAGGAGTGTTTGATGTCCGATCGTCGAATCGAGCGGGATAGCATGGGCGAGGTGTCGGTGCCGGTATCGGCCCTCTATGGTGCGCAGACCCAGCGTGCGGTGGACAACTTTCAACTCAGCGAGTTGACGCTGCCAGCCGTTTTCATCGACGCCGTATTGCGTATCAAGCAGGCGGCGGCGCGGGTCAATGCTGAGCTTGGTTTGCTGGACGACGCGCGGTGTGAGGCGATCTGCGCCGCCGCTGATCAGTTGCTGGAAGGTGAGCATCGGGATCAGTTTCCGGTAGATGTTTTTCAGACGGGGTCGGGTACCAGCACCAATATGAATGTGAATGAGGTACTGGCCACATTGGCGGCATCGCGCAGCGGGCTGGCGGTCAGTGCCAACGATCACGTCAATATGAGTCAGAGCAGCAACGACGTGATTCCCACCGCGATTCACAGCAGTGCGGCCATTGAAATCAGCGAACGCTTGCTGCCTGCATTGGCAACCTTGCAGGCAGTTATTGAAGACAAAGCCGAGGCCAGTGCGGGACTGGTGAAGACCGGACGCACGCACCTGATGGATGCCATGCCGATTCGCCCGGATCAGGAGTTGATGGCCTGGGCCTGTCAGATTGAAAAGAGTCGCGAGCGTATTGCCGATGTGCAGATGCAGCTCTGTGAACTCTCGCAAGGGGGCACGGCAGTGGGGAGCGGTATCAATGCGCCCACCGGGTTTGCTCCCCGGTTTTGTGAAGTGCTCAGCGCAGCCACCGGACAGAGCTTTCGGCCTAATCGCAGTTTCTTTGAAGGACTGGCCTGCCAGGATACCGCCGTTGCCGCATCGGGGCAGTTGCGCACGCTGGCGGTCGCATTGATGAAGATCAGCAATGATCTTCGCTGGATGAATAGCGGTCCGTTGTCTGGACTGGGGGAAATCCAGCTGAAAGCCCTGCAGCCCGGCAGCAGTATTATGCCGGGCAAGGTAAACCCGGTAATTCCCGAGGCCGTTGCCATGGCGGCAGCGCAGGTGATCGGCAATGATGGCTGTATTACCGTAGCGGGACAATCCGGCAATTTTCAGCTGAATGTCATGCTGCCGGTGGTTGCCTATAACCTGCTGCAGAGTATTTCTCTGATGAGCAATGCCTGCGAAGCCTTGGCTGAATGTGTTCGCGATTTTGCCTATCAGCCTGACGCGCTGCGCGAAGCGGTGGCCAGAAACCCGGTACTGGTGACGGCGCTGAATCCCCTGATTGGCTACCTGAAGGCGGCAGAAATAGCCAAGCGCGCCTACTCCGAGGGTCGGGATATTTTAGATGTGGCTGAGGAAATGACGGACTACAGCCGGGAAGCGCTGTCAGAGTATCTCGATCCCCTGAAGCTCACGGAGGGCGGTGTCAGCCAGGCTTGAGCTAGTCAGGGAGCGAGCAGTGGTTGCAGAGCTTGTTTAACGGCGGCGGCCATTGCGGGTTGGGCGTCGGCGTTGGGGTGGATTTGATCGTCCTGCATTAGCTCTGGATTCCCGGCAATGCCTTCGAGGAAGAACGGTAGCAGAGCAACATTCAACTCATCAGCGAGTGACGTGTACAGTGCGGCAAAGCCGCTGCTGTAACGCTGTCCATAGTTGGGCGGAATTTTCATGCCGAGAAGCAGAACGCGAGCCTCTGATTGCTGACTCAGTTTGATCAGTTCTGCCAGGGTCTTGCGTATGCTGTCCAATGGATAGCCTCGCAGACCATCGTTGCCGCCCAGCTCAAGGATGACAATATCCGGGCGATGGCTGTCGAGCAATGCTGGCAGGCGTTGTTTGCCACCGGTGGCGGTTTCTCCACTCACACTGGCGTTGATGAGCTGCACCTCATCGTCATACTGCTGATCGAGCAGGGCTACCCAGCCCTGTTGGGAGTCCATGCCGTAGGCGGCGCTCAGGCTGTCGCCGAGTACTAATACCCGATGGGCGGTGGCAGCCTCGCTGGCCGCAGCCGCCAGGAACAAGACGACAACAAGAAATCGACGTATCAGGATAGACATGATTGAAGTAGAACGGCTTTTCAAAACGGTTCCCAGCGGTGACGGCGAGCTATGCATACTGAAAGGGATTGATCTGGAAATCAACACGGGAGAGAGCGCCGCTATTCTGGGACCGTCTGGCTCCGGTAAATCAACTCTGCTCGGGCTGCTGGCAGGGCTCGATATCCCGACCAGTGGCGATGTGAGGCTCGATGGCCAATCACTGGTTGGCATGAACGAAGACCAACGCGCCGCGCTGCGGGCGCAGAAAGTGGGCTTTGTGTTTCAATCCTTTCAGCTGCTGCCATCGCTGACGGCCCTGGAAAACGTCATGCTGCCGCTGGAATTGGCAGGCGTGACGTCACCGCGTGAGCGAGCGAGAGCGCTGCTTGCGCAGGTCGAGCTGGCCCATCGCGAGCGCCACTATCCGATGCAGTTGTCTGGAGGAGAGCAACAGCGGGTAGCGATCGCCCGTGCCTTTTCTACCGAACCCGCGATCTTGTTTGCCGATGAGCCGACGGGGAATCTCGACGCCACGACCGGGGCGCATATCACCGAGTTACTGTTTACGCTTAACCGCGAACGTGGAACGACCCTGGTGCTGGTCACCCACGAGCAGGCGCTGGCGGATCACTGTCAGCGGCGTTTCGAAATGAGCGACGGTGAGTTGCGAGAGCAGGCGGTCTGCGCGTGATGTTGGTTGTTAAGCAATTTTTCCGTGGGTGGCGGGGCGGTGAGTTTTCCCTGCTCTGGGTTGCGCTGGTGCTTGCCGTTGCCAGCGTCAGTGGGGTTGCCGGCTTTGCCGAGCGTTTAGAGGGGGCGATGCAGGACCGCAGCCGTGATTTTCTGGCGGCGGATCAGGTGCTCAGGAGCAGCCGACCCATCGACGCAGTACAACTCGACGCCGCAACGTCGGAAGGCTTGGACGTGGCGCGTATTGTCAGCTTCCGAAGTATGGTCTTTGCCGAAGAGAAAATGCTGCTCGTGGCCTTGCGTGCAGCCTCCGACAATTATCCTCTGCGCGGCGAATTAAAAGCCGCTGCGAACGTCTTCACGGATGGGGAGGCGGTGTCGAATGGGCCCGCACCGGGTGAAATCTGGCTGGATTCCCGTGCTTTTGCCCAGCTTGGAATCTCGCCGGGGGCCAGCGTTGACGTCGGTGAACGGCAGTTGCGTGCCAGCCGTGTACTGGTTGAGGAACCGGATAGAAACAGTGCTCTGAACATCTATGGGCCGAGAGCGCTGATGAATCTGCAGGATCTTGCCAGTACCGAGGTGGTGCAAACTGGCAGTGTCGTGAACTACCGCTATCTGTTCGCCGGGGGTTCGGCAGACTTGCAGCAGTATGTTGCCGCGTTTCCGCTGGGGGTGGGACAGAAATGGCTGTCGGTAGAAGAGAACCAACCGGCTATGGCCGATACGCTTAAGCGGGCGCGCAGCTACCTGCTGCTGGCGGCCAGTTTGGCACTGGCGCTGTCGGGGGCAGCAATTGCGCTGACCGCTCAGCGCTACGGTCAGCGCAATCTTGATGCCGTCGCACTCATGAAAACGCTGGGCGCGAGCCGAGCCCGAATCTTTTGGCATTACCTCTGCCAGTTGCTGCTGGTTTTCGTACTGGCGGCGATGGTTGGCGGGCTGCTGGGGGAGCTGGTCCAGAATCTGCTGCTCGGCAGCCTGGCCGAGCTGGTGGATGCCGATTTGCCACCATCTACGTTCCGCCCATTTATCACGGCGCTGCTGAGTGCGTTGTTTTGCCTGCTGAGCTTCGCCATGCCGCCAATTATTGAACTCAGCCGTGTGTCGCCGCTGCATGTTCTGCGGCGACGTCAGGACGCTGCTGCGGGCAGTGTCATATCGTCGCTGCTACTCGGTTTCGCTTGCATTGCGATACTGATGTTCTGGTACAGCCGCGATGTACTGTTGACTGCGGCGGTGATGCTGGGCGCGGCCCTGTTGCTGCTTCTATCCGTCGTGGTGGTTGTTCTGATGTTGGCATTGATACGTCGTGTCAGTCAGCGCCTGCCCGGCAGCGGCCAGCGTTTGGCAGTGTCCGGCATGTATCGGCGGCGCTATAGCAATGCCTTTCAGGCTGGCGGGATTGGTCTGGCGCTCATGGTCTTGTTGAGTCTGGCGATGTTGCGGCAGGTGCTGTTGAAAGACTGGCAACAGCAGTTAGCCGAGGATACGCCTAATTATTTCCTGGTGAATGTCGCTGCTCAGGAAGTGACGCCGCTGCGAGAGTTTTTTGATGAGCAGGGCGTGCGTAGCGAGGGCGTTTACCCGATGGTTCGTGGGCGGCTGACGGCGATTGATGGCCAGCCTATGGCTGAGTTGGACGAAGATCGTCAACGCCATGAAAGCCTGGATCGCGAGCTGAATTTGAGCTGGGCGGAGGAGCTTGGTAGAGACAATACACTGCTCGAAGGGCTGTGGTGGCCTCAGTTAGGGGCGTGGCAGAGCCGCTCGCGCCTGCCGGTTTCTGTCGAGGAAGAGCTGGCCAGTGGGCTGCGTCTGACGCTAGGCACGCCGTTACAATTCAATATTGGCGGCCAGTTGCTGGAGGCGGAAGTCAGCAGTATTCGCAGCCTTAATTGGGCAAGTATGCGGCCTAATTTCTATTTCGTGTTTCCGCCAAACAGTCTGGAAAACTTTGCCGGTAGCTATATCAGCAGTTTTTATCTGCCAGAGGAGCAGCGTCAGCTCCTTGTGGACCTGCTGGCGCGATTCCCAACGATGACGCTGATTGAAGTCGGGGCCCTGCTGGAGCAGATTCAGGGCGTGGTCGGCCAGCTTACGTCAGCCATTGCCGTGGTGCTCTGGTTGGTGCTGGTCTGCGCCTTGTTAATCACGGTGGCCAATGTGCAGCTCAGCTTTGCCCTGCGCAAGAAGGAAAATGCGCTGCTGCGGAGTCTTGGCGCCAGTAACCGCTTTCTGCGGCGAGTGCTGCTGGGCGAGTTCGCTCTGCTGGGCGCCCTGGCGGGAACGTTGTCCGCGGTTGGCGCCAACATATGTGTGGCGGCTGTACAGTACTGGGCGCTCTCGATGTCGCCAGTGTGGTACTGGCAGATGCTGCCGATTGCCGTGCTTATCGGGGGGCTGCTGTTGGCGGGGCTGGTGTGGTTGACCAGTCGGCAGCTGCTGATCAGTTCGCCGCTGCAGTTACTTCGCAGTGAGTGACTGCAGGGGGGCGCCTTTGCTCACTGCTCGGGCGGGTAGGGTGTTGCTTCGCTGGGGAGATTCGCGATGAAGCTTGGATCGGTACACAGTCCGGCTATCATCATGCGCATCGACTTTTCCGCCTGCAGGTGCAGGTCGCGGTGATAGCCGTAGGTGTCCGCGTGGTCGAGCATCAAGGTGGTAACACCGTGAACGGCAGCCCACACCGTATGGGCAATCGACGCGACATTGTCTAATGCTCGCAGTTCGCCATTATTGAGGCCGCGTTCAACGCCCGCTCTGACTTTGTAGATCGCCTCCCGTCCTGCGGCAAACAGCTCGGGGTACTGGTTACGCGGCTGGAGCGCAGGTCCGAACATCAGGTGGAACAGCTCGGTGTGCTCGCGGGCGAATTTGACATAGGCCAGGCCGAAGTAGAGAAGGCTTTTGTCGGCACGGGGCTCATCTTGACTGGGCTTGCTCATTTCGAAGAAGCGTTTAAACCCCTCGGTGGCGAGCGCGGCGAGCAGGGCGTTTTTGTCGCGAAAGTGGCGATAAGGTGCCGTTTGCGACACGCCAATTTCTCGTGCCAGTGCGCGCAAACTTAAATCGCTGACGCCATTATCCACCAGGTGCTTTTCCGCCAGCTCCATCAGTTCTTGACGAAGGTTGCCGTGGTGATAACTCGATGAGGTTTGTGTAGCCATGTGTTTACTTCTGTACCAGTGCAGTGGGCAATGTTGACAGCGATCCGCAGCCTTGTCATCTATTTTTCATGATGTCGGCGGAATTGCGTGAGAACCGTGATTAATCCCGACGTTTGCCTCAAATTTCAAGCAGGTTTCCGACGAGTGACGTTTGATTTCGCGGTGCAATATACTCCTTCTGGCATACTGTTGAGAGTACACCGAACGAGGTAATTGCATGGATTTACAGCTAAGAGACAGAGTTTATCTGGTCGCGGCCGGAAGCCGGGGCTTGGGTTATGCCATCGGACGACAGCTGGCTCTGGCGGGAGCGCGCGTCGTGCTCGGCAGCCGCAATATTGAGGATGTTGAGGCGGCGGCCCGGCGCCTGTGTGAAGAGTGTGGCAGTGTGGTAAGTGGGGCCTCGCTGGATATGAGCGATGCACAGAGTATCCAGCGTTGGGTGGCAGAGGCCGAGGAGCGCTTCGGACGAATTGACGGTGTACTGGTTAATGCTGGCGGTCCGCCGCCCGGCGGTTTCGATGATTTTGACGACGCGGCGTGGCAGGCTGCTTTTGAGCTGACCTTAATGAGTGCCGTGAGGCTGGTGCGAGAGGCCTTACCGGCATTGCGTCGCTCGGATGCGGCGTCGATCTTGATGTTGACGTCCTCATCCGTGAAGGAACCCATCGATATATTGCTGCTATCCAATGTGATGCGATCCGGTGTGAGCAGCCTCGCCAAGAGCCTGAGCCGCTCGCTGGCCGCCGAGGGTATTCGTGTCAATAATCTGATACCGGGCCAGATCTATACCGATCGCATAAAGGCGCTGGACGCCAAACTGGCGGAGACAAATGGCGTAGATGTCAGCGAGCAGCGAGCCAGCAACGAATCGCTGATCCCGCTGGGGCGCTATGGAGACCCGGAGGAGTTTGGCAAAGCCGGTGCATTCCTGTTGTCGCCCGCTGCCAGCTATATTACCGGCGCATCGCTAGTTGTAGATGGCGGCACGATGAAATCCCTGTTCTAGCGACATGCCTTGGCGGTCAGGGCGAGGGAGGAAGGTCTACTCGCTCTGCAAGGCAGAAACACTGCGCAGACCAATTTTGCTGATGCGCTTGCCATCCATCTCGGCGACGGTCCAAATCATCCCCTGCCAGTGAATATGATCGCCCAGTACCGGGCGGGCAGACAGGCGTTGAGACAGGAACTGAGCCAACTGGAGGTCGGCTTCTTCAGGGCCGACATTGAGGTTATAGAGCATGGCGAGGTCGCCGAGTCGTGCATCGGCCTGAAGAATAAAGTCGCCGAAAAAGCGCATATCCAGACCTTGCTTCGGTGCCTCGCTGAACAGCTTGCCGAGGGCAGGGAGGTCACTGTCTTTGCCGATGACACAGAGAATATCGCCAGCCAACAGCAGTGTGCTGCCGCTCGGGTGCAGTAGCTGTTTGTTGCGGAAAAGCGCCGCAATGCGTGTGCTGTCCGGCATATGGAGTTGACGCAGTGGTTTGCCGATATACCATTTTTCTGCCGCCAAGGTGTAGATGAACAGCTCCCACTGGCTGGCGACGTGGACTTCTAAGCCCACGCGCGATACGGGGGATGGCGATGCCGGAATGAGGACCTTAGCTCGCTGGGCCGCCCAGCCAAGGCTGCTACCCTGGAGAAGCAGCGAGATCAGCACGATGAAGAACGCGACGTTGAAATACAGCTGCGCGTGCTCCAGTCCCGCCATCATAGGGAAAATAGCCAGAATAATCGGTACGGCCCCCCGCAGGCCCACCCAGGCGACAAAGGCGCGCTCGCGGAGCTGAAAACTTCGAAAGGGCAGCAGGCTAAGCATGACTGCCGAAGGGCGTGCAACGAGAATCATCCACAGGGCGAGTACCAGTCCGGGCAGGGCAATTGCCACGAGACCACTGGGGTCAATCAGCAGGCCGAGCACCAGGAACATGGCGATTTGGCTTAACCAGGCCAGGCCATCAAACATATGTAAAATGCCGTGGCGGTTTCGCACCGGACGGTTGCCCAACAACAGGCCACAGAGATAGATGGCGAGAATGCCGGACCCGCCCGCGGCGATGGTCAGTGCATAGATAATCATGCCACCGCTGACTGCAAGCAGGGGGTACAGGCCGTTGGCCAGTTCCATGCGGTTAATCAGCCGCCAAAGCAGGTAGCCGCCACCGAGGCCGATTACGATACCCACGCCGAACTGCCAGAGCAGGGTGAACAGCAAACCAAGGCCTATCGGCTGGCCACTCAGCAGTAATTCGATAAGCGTAATGGTCAGGAACATCGCCATCGGATCGTTACTGCCGGACTCGATTTCCAGTGTCGCGCCAACCCGCTCGTTCAGGCCGCGTCCCCCCAGCAGAGAAAATACGGCAGCGGCATCAGTGGAGCCAACAATGGCGCCAACCAGAAGGCCCTCCATCCAGCTCAAATCAAACAGATAGCTGGCTGCGAGTCCGGTGAGGGCGGCCGTTCCAACGACGCCGACGGTTGCCAGCGACAGGGCAGGCCAGAGCGCTACGCGGAAACTGGCCATGCGGGTTCGCATCCCGCCATCGAGCAGAATAACGGCCAAAGCCAGGTTGCTGATTAAATAGGCGGCCGGGAAATTGTCGAAGCGAATGCCGCCAGGGCCGTCTTCTCCGGCCAGCATGCCTACACCCAGAAAGATCAACAGAATGGGAATACCCAGCCGAGAGGAGACCGAGCTGACCAGAATGCTCGCGGCGACCAGGCTCGCGCCGACGAGAAACAGAGTGTTGATACTGGCTGTGTCCAAGCGTGGTCCTTACATGGGCGGGTGATACAGACTTGGCAATAATACCATTTGCGGTGGGCAGAAATAAAAAAGGCCGGCGAGAGCCGGCCAGCTGGAGGGTAAACCTTAAAATATTAGTTGCTGCTGTGATCGTCGATTTCGTCTTTTACTTCTTCAACGCCTTCGTTGTAGCTGTCCTTGGCATTCTCAATGCCCTGGTCCATGCTTTCGCCCATTTCTTCCATCGGTCCTTCGTTGCGGTCACAGGCCGTCAGCAGCGAGGTGCCGCCGATCCCTACGAGCAGCATCAACATGACTCTGGCAACAGCCTGCGAATTCATCAGTTTTTTCATGGCGTAAACGCTCCTTTTTTGCCTTTGACAGGCGGCAGAATTGCCGCAGAGGCCGGGCACAGAATGCTTGTACCCCGCGCGTTTAATACAGACAGCGATGTTTGTCGTGAATGCGATACAGATCCATCCTGTCTGGGGCTTGTGACTGGTTTACCGCGTCAGTGTTCCCCGGATAATGGGAGAAGTGTGATGAACTTCAGTCTTTAAGCCATTGGTTCACAAACGTTTGGGCATAAAAAAACCCGCTTGAAGCGGGTTTTTGGTATTCGGAGAGAGCTCAGCGCTCAAGATACTGCAGTTTGTCGGGCTTGCCTGCCCATTCCTCAGCATCCGCCGGTGCCTCTTTCATCTCGGTGATATTCGGCCATACTTCGGCCAGCTCAGCATTGAGCTCGAGGAAGACCTGCTGATCATCAGGCAGTTCATCTTCGGAGAAAATCGCCTCTACGGGGCATTCCGGTTCGCACAATGCGCAGTCAATGCACTCATCCGGATGAATAACCAGAAAGTTCGGGCCTTCATAGAAACAGTCGACAGGACAAACTTCAACGCAATCCGTGTGCTTACACTTGATGCAATTTTCACCTACAACAAAAGTCATTTTTGTCAGCCCCTTACTCTCTGACTGTGAATCGGCAAGCGCGCATTGTAACACCAGTGAAAATTATCGGTATAGCACAAAGCCTTAACAATAATTTAGGTGTGGCTTATCGGTTTTGTGAATGATTTGCCGGTCAGATCACTTCTTGATCAGCGCTTTTAACGCATAAAGCTGTTCGAGTGCTTGCCTTGGTGTCAGCTCATCGGGATCGATGGTATCCAGCGTTTCTTCGACGACAGAGGGACCCGTACTGGCGAAGAGGTCTGGCTGCGGGCCACTGGTCTGGGCTACCGGCCCAATGGCTTGTTTTTCCAGCGCGTTCAGTTTCTTTCTCGCCGCGTGGATGACGGGCTCTGGAATGCCGGCGAGTTTGGCAACTTGTAAACCGTAGCTGCGATTGGCAGGGCCTTCTTCAAGCCGGTGGAGAAACACCACGTGGTCCTGATATTCCTTTACGCCGAGGTGAACATTTGCTGCGCAGGGGTAGTTTTCCGGCAGAACGGTCAGTTCGAAGTAGTGGGTGGCAAACAGGGTAAAGGCGCGCAGCTTGTCCGCCAGTTCAATGGCACTGGCCCAGGCCAGCGACAGGCCGTCGAAGGTACTGGTGCCGCGCCCGATTTCATCCATCAATACCAAGCTGTTTTCGGTGGCGTTATGCAAGATATTGGCGGTTTCTGTCATTTCGACCATAAAGGTCGAGCGCCCGCCGGCCAGGTCATCCGAGGAACCGATACGCGTGAATATCTGATCGACAATGCTCAGGTTGGCGGCTTTGGCGGGGACGAAGCTGCCGATATGGGCGAGCAGCGTAATCAGCGCAGTTTGCCGCATATAGGTCGATTTACCCCCCATATTGGGGCCGGTAATAATCAGTGTGCGGCGCTGTGGATCGAGGTGGAGGTCGTTGGCAATGAAGGGTTCGTCCAACACGCTCTCTACCACTGGGTGGCGTCCCTGCTCAATATGCATGGTGCCGTCGTCGTTAAATTGCGGTTCACACAGATCAAGCTGAACGGCGCGTTCGGCCAGGTTACACAGTACATCCAACTCACAGAGTGAGTGGGCACTGAGCTGCAGGGCACCGAGGTCGCGATTCAGGATATCTAATAGCTCGTCATACAGTGCTTTTTCCCGCGCCAGTGCCCGGCTTTTACTGCTCAGGGCCTTATCTTCGAATTCTTTCAGCTCGGGGGTAATGAAGCGCTCGGCATTCTTCAATGTCTGGCGGCGGATATACTCAACCGGCGCCTCGCCAGCCTGTCCACGGCTAATTTCGATGTAGTAACCGTGAACCCGGTTGTAGCCCACTTTCAGGCTGCTCAGGCCTGTTCGCTCGCGCTCGCGCTTTTCCATGTCCAGCAGAAAATCACCGGCATCACTGCTGAGACTGCGCAGCTCGTCCAGCTCGGCATCGTAGCCGGTGGCGATGACACCGCCATCGCGAATTACCATCGGCGGGTTGTCGATAATGGCCCGTTGCAGCAATTCAGCGAGTGAGGGGAACTGACTGATCTCGGTGGCCAGTTCGCGAAGGTGTGGCAGTTCCTGAGTACTCAATAGTTGCTGCAAACCGGGCAGCACTGCCAGCGACTGCTGCAGGCGGGAAAGGTCTCGGGGCCGTGCCGAGCGCAACGCAACGCGGGCCAGAATCCGTTCCAGGTCACCGATTTGCTTCAGTGGCTCGCGCAAGGCCTCGAAATCATAGTTGTCGATCAACGCGGCGATGCTGCCGCGTCGGGCTTCGAGTACCTCGCGGTCGCGCAGCGGACGGTGCAGCCAGCGTTTCAGCAGGCGACTACCCATTGCTGTTTGGCAGCGGTCCATTACCGAAGCAAGGGTGTTGTCGGTGCCGCCGCTGAGGTTGATATCCAGTTCGAGATTGCGACGAGTGGCCGCGTCCATCGCCACGGCCCGCTCGTTGGCATCGTGTTGGAGGCGGCGAATATGAGGAAGCTCACAGCGCTGGGTATCTTTCACATACTGCAGCAGGCAGCCCGCTGCCGCGATACCGGCGGTCAAACCGTCACAGCCGAAGCCCGCGAGGTCCTGCACTGCGAAATGGCTGCACAGTTGCCGGTGGGCGGTGTCGGGCTCAAATTCCCACGGCGGCAGGGGGCGTCGCCCCGGCATGTCGGGCAGCCATTCGCCGCCGAAGTCTTCAGGAATCAACAGTTCGGCAGGGCGAAGCCGCTGCAGCTCGCTGAGCAGCGTCGCGCTGCTCCCGGGTTCCGAGACGCTGAATCGGCCGCTGCTCATATCCAGCACGGCCAGCCCTTGTCTGCCGTCCATTTCGCAGCAGGCGACCAGCAGGTTGTCACGGCGCTCGTCCAGTAATGCTTCGTCACTGAGGGTGCCCGGGGTCACTATGCGGACGACTTTGCGCTCTACCGGTCCCTTGCTGGTAGCGGGGTCGCCTATCTGTTCACAGATGGCTACCGATACGCCTCGTTTAACCAAGCGGGCTAGGTAGCCTTCAGCTGAATGATAGGGCACTCCGCACATGGGAATCGGCTGGCCGCCGGATTTACCGCGTGCGGTCAGGGTAATGTCCAACAGATCAGCGGCGCGTTTGGCATCGTCAAAAAACAGCTCGTAGAAGTCACCCATGCGATAAAACAGCAGCTCCTGAGGATGCTGTGCTTTGATCTTCAGGTATTGCTGCATCATTGGCGTGTGCTGAGCCAGGTCGATGCCTGCATTCATAGGTGTTCTCCGCGTTCGGGGCTGGGACAAAGTGAAACGCAAAAGTGTACGGAATGCGCGAGGTGCTGACCAGCACTCGGCCCGACACTTTTTTACGCTTGGGGATTGACAATCACACTGATGATACTGAGTATATATACAGTAATTTTGTGACCGCTATTTCGCATCTTATTCGTACAACCTTAAGGGCAGAAAAACTATGGACCCCAATAAGCAGAAGGCACTCGAATCCGCGCTGAGCCAGATCGAACGTCAATTCGGTAAAGGCTCTATCATGAAAATGGGCGACAGTTCGCGGGAAGTCATGCCTTCTGTCTCTACCGGTTCATTGGGTTTGGATATTGCCCTGGGCATCGGCGGACTGCCTTTTGGGCGCATCGTTGAAATCTATGGTCCTGAGTCTTCCGGTAAAACCACCCTGTGTCTGCAGGTGATGGCAGAAGCTCAGAAGCTGGGTAAAACCGTGGCCATTGTGGATGCCGAACACGCTCTGGACCCCCAGTATGCGGAAAAGCTGGGCGTTAATCTGGAGGATCTGCTGGTGTCGCAGCCGGATACCGGCGAGCAGGCGCTGGAAATCACTGACATGCTGGTACGTTCTGGCTCCGTTGACGTGATTGTTATCGACTCCGTTGCCGCGCTGGTGCCCAAGGCAGAGATAGAAGGGGATATGGGCGACTCCCACGTTGGTCTTCAAGCGCGCTTGATGTCTCAGGCGCTGCGTAAACTGACCGGCAGCATCAAGCAGACCAATACCCTGGTGATCTTTATCAACCAGATTCGTATGAAGATCGGTGTGATGTTCGGTAATCCCGAGACGACTTCTGGTGGTAATGCGCTGAAATTCTATGCGTCTGTGCGCATGGATATCCGTCGCACCGGCGCTGTAAAAGAAGGCGACGAAGTGGTTGGCAACGAAACTCGGGTCAAGGTGGTGAAAAACAAGGTGTCGCCGCCATTCAAACAAGCCGAGTTCCAGATTATGTACGGCCGTGGCATCTACCGCATGGGCGAAGTCATCGATCTTGGTGTAAAACTCGGACTCGTTGACAAGTCGGGTGCCTGGTACGCCTATAAAGGCGATAAAATCGGGCAGGGTAAGGCGAATGCAGCCAAGTTCCTCAGCGAAAATCCCGAGATTGCCGCTGAGATTGAAGGCGCTATTCGTGAGCAGCTGTTGCCAAAGCCGTCGACAAAAAAGGTTGAGATTGTCGAAGAAGAGCAGTAAAAGGATAGTGATAGCGGCGGGAGTCCCCGCCGCTGGTTCAATGGACTTATGGGATAGCGATAGTCCGCAGCTATTCTAGTTCTCCGGTTCCTCTGGCGTATCTTCAATTTGCAGGCTAAACGCGGAGCTGCTGGTCGGCTCCGGTGACGCTTCGACCGCATCTGCGGGCAATCCGCGTGTGCTCTCCAGCTTTATGCGAAGTCGAAGGTTGTTTGCCGAATCGGCGTTTTTCAGGGCTTCTTCAAAACTGATTTTCCCATCTTCGTAGAGCCTGAACAGGGCGGCATCGAAGGTTTGCATCCCTAAATTTTCCGACTTCTGCATGATCTCCTTAATGCTCTCTACCTCACCTTTATGAATGGCCTGGGCGACGGTCGGAGTACCCAAGAGGATTTCAATTGCCGCACAGCGTTTGCCATCAACAGTGGGTACCAGTCGCTGAGAAACAAAGCATTTCAGATTCAGTGACAGGTCAAGAAGTAGCTGATTTCTGCGTTCTTCCGGGAAAAAGTTAATAATCCGGTCCAGTGCCTGGTTGGCGTTGTTCGCATGCAGGGTAGAGATACACAAGTGTCCGGTTTCGGCAAAAGCAATGGCGTGTTCCATCGTTTCGCGATCGCGAATCTCACCAATGAGAATGACATCGGGAGCCTGGCGCAGGGTGTTTTTCAGTGCCTGATGGAAACTGCGAGTATCCACGCCGATTTCCCGCTGATTGACGATGCTGCGTTTATGTCGGTGAATAAACTCAATGGGGTCTTCGATAGTAATGATATGCCCACTGCTGTTGGTATTGCGGTGGTCAATCAGCGCCGCCAGCGAGGTCGACTTGCCAGAGCCTGTGGCGCCGACAAAAAGCACCAGGCCGCGCTTGGTCATGATCACCTCTTTGAGGATGGGGGGGAGTCCCAGCGCATCCACATTGGGGATTTCTGTCACGATATTCCGCGCAACGATTGAAATCTCATTGCGCTGTTTGAAAATATTGACCCGGAACCGTCCGATACCCGGAATGGTATAGGCAAGGTTCATTTCCAACTCTTGATCAAACTCCTTCTGTTGCTCGCCATCCATGATCTCGTAGGCAATTTTGCTGATTTCACCGGGACTGAATGACTCTTTATCAAGGGGCTTGAGCTTGCCATGGAATTTGGCACAGGGAGGGGCTCCAGTACTTAAGAAAAGGTCAGAACCGCCATTTTTAGCCAATATAGTCAGGTAGTCATTGAACGTCATTGCGGGCCTTATTGTTCTTTTGGGAAGTGTTGACTGTACGGAAAGTGTCGCCCCCCAGGTAGGGGGGCGGTGTATTCTATTCGTAAAATGTGAACCTCAGGCCGTAAGCAGGAACGCGGTGTTACTTACATCACCAGTTGCACACGGTCGCTCTCGCAGCTCATGGTCGCGCCAATTTCTGTTTCTGCCAAGCCGATTCCCAACACATCGAGGAGTTGGTCGACGATCGCCATCAGAATCGGGGACAAGACCGAAGTCAGGAGCGCAGAAATCGCATCCGTTAATGCGTTGGCAGCACTGCCTACCAGGAAGAGAAGGCCGCCAAGCAGGTTGACGCCGATGCCGTCGCCAGTGTTGTTTGGCTCGTAAAACTCCAGCTCTAAGCCGAGCAAATTATTTTCTAAACCGGAGACCAGACTGTCAGAGTTTAGGCCCTGGTAGGCGTTTTCGCCGGGCTGAACACCGAACTCGGGCAGGAATTCGTCGCTGGGAGAGTTAACAAAGTTAAGTGTCTGTGAGCCGCTTAGCAGGTCGGTATCCAGCCGGAGGCCGAGCCCTCCGCCGGTAAACGCTTCGCGTGCGGCATCGGCGGGGTTGTTGGTCCAGCTGTCGCCATCCCAGTATTCAGTCCAGCAAATCAATAGGATCGTGCATTGATAGCGAATCCGTTTCGTACCCAGATCAAGTATGGGCACAGGGGTGACAGAGGGCTCTTCTTCGGCAAATGCATTTGTGGCGGCGTCAGCCATGGTGTCACCCATTCTGCCGACTTTGATACTCGCTGCTGCGGTGCTGGCAAGAGTCTCCAGGGTCTTGTCACCTTCATCGCAGTCGTATTGGGTCACGCGGCCATCACCGCCCCCTGCCTCAAGCAGTATGTCTAAACGAGGAGAGCTGAGAACTTTGATATCAAGCAGGTCTTTTTGAATGTCGCAGTAAACAACACAGCTCAGGCCTTGCAGTACGCCAACAATGTCCAGAGACAGCAAGCTCGTCAGTACGCCACTAACCCCGGTTAATAGTGGGCTGGTCAGCAAGTCTGTGAGTGTGTTCAGTGTGGCTCCGACAATGGGAAGATCCAGTGAGACAAAGGTTCTAACTTGGGCCGATCTTACATAAATCCCGTCACTGCTGTAGGGCGCCTCACTGGCAAGCTTCGGGTCGCCCACGGCAGTCAGGTTCGGTGGATCGACCACTTGTAGCTTGATGGTGGCATTGACCAGTCCGAGCAAACTGACGGGGATATCTGCCGCGATGGCTGATTTGGAATTGGCTAATTGAATACTGCCTTGCACCAGTTGCATGAGCTGCAAGCCCACGTCCAAGGCCGTATCAGGACTGGCGGTCTGTACCTGGAGCAGTTCGCCCAACGAGAGCAGGGGGGTTGCAGGCGGTATTGCGAGCTGAAGGTCTTGCAGCGCGGTGAGCGTTAATGTGCTCGCATTGCCTCCGGCCTGAAGGACGTCAGCAGCAACCACCAGAAAGTCGTTAATACTCAGTTGGGTATTCAGCACGCTGTCGTAGTCGCCAACGTCCAGTCCCAAGTTCAACGCCAAGGCATCCAAATAGTTGAGGAGGTTCAAGTCGGTATTGATCAAGCCGTCCCACTGGCCGACGCCGAGGTTCAGTGTTGTTCCCAGCAGACCACCCAGCACCGAGTTAAGTAAAGCTGATTGGCTGCTGTCTACTGTCAGGAGGGTGCTTCTAATGTGCAGTGAGGCCAGTGGTTGGCAGGCTTCGGCAACCCCCTGAGTTCGCAGAGTTAGGGTTGTCGGGCCTGCAGTCAGAATTGAAAAGATCGATGACTGAACGGTTCTACTGAGAGTGACGCGTACCGCTTTACCCGTTTCGTCCGCGGTAAATGCCTTGAATGCTCCGTTTTCGTCGGCAGGCCCGCTGATCAGCCCGAGTTCAACTTGTACGCTACCGGTGTCACCCAAAAAGTTATTTCGATCGGCTGACAGGGTTGCTTGTGCTGCGGCTAAGCGGTCTGCTTCAGTCATGCTTTGGTCACGACAATACAGTCGCGCAGTTTCCAAGGCCGCTAAGTCAGCTTGGCTTTGAAGTGTACGTTTTTCCAGGAACAAGCGACCCGTGTCGATGGTAATGGCCAGAAACGCCAGCAGTGCAATCATCATCACCGCTGACGCAATAGCAATAACGCCCCGTTGCTCACGCGGCAGCCGGATAGTTTCAGATCGACGAACGGGTCTCATGGCGTTTACTTCTTGTCGCTAAAGCTGGTGTCCACAAAGGATTGTGGTATCGGTTGGGCGAAACTTTCTACATAGCGCTTATACGTACCCACACGTGCTTTACCACTTAAGTGCTGTTCTTTATCTGAGGCGATATCGCCTGATCGTTGGGCAGCCATCGCTTTAGCCACAGCGCTTTCTGTGCCGAAATCTTTCGTGCTTTGATCACTGGCAAAAACTCCAGTACTGGTTAACACAGCGATTGCAAACAGTATTTTTCTCGGTTGCATACGGATTCTCCTAATTAATAACCGCTCGCTTGGCGACAGCGGGCTCGGCAAAATGGTTTGCTTTTTCAATCAAGCTTTTGAACTCTGCTTCTTGAATATCGTTATTCTCGGCCATGCGCATTGCCGTCCTGCTATCGCCGTCGAGTATGAGGCTCATGATCATATTTCTCAGCGCTACAGGGTGGCCTGGCTGAAGCTGAAGCGAGGTCATGAATTCGCGCTGAGCCGCCTTGAAGTCCTGCATGGCGAGTAAGATGAAGCCGTAGTCATTACGTATGTCGGCATTCGTGGGCGCCAGGCGGCGTGCTTTAAGCATGTGCTGGTGAGATATTTCTAGGTCGCCACGCGTTGCTAAGATTTTTGCCATACCGGCGTGGCCATAGGCCGTCATGCAGGTCAAGCTGAGCTCTCGGTAAACGTCATAAGCTTCAGAGAGCATTCCTGTTTTCCTCTGTGCTTCGGCCATCAGCCAGAGGGCGCGTGGGCTGCCAGAGTTGTCATTTTCCAAGTGAGCAAGGGCAGAGTAGTAGCTGCCTTCGTCAATGAGCTGGGCAACCAAATCGAGTTTAATGGTTTGAGGCTGGCTCAGTTTTGTCCCGCAGTCTGCCGATGTTTGGTAGTTGGTCTCTTTTACGCTCGCGCAAGCAGAGATAGCCATTACCGTTATGATGACCAGAGCGGAGCGGGTAAATGATTGGTATCTGCGCATTTCTCTTACCCTCCGTTTCCGAGCGTTGAAAGGCTCTTCACCATAGAGAGGAGTCCTGGGCCTGCAGTGAATATCAGTAGCGCAGGAAACAGGAATACCATCATTACCAGCGACATTTTTCCCGATAATTTATTGACGTATTCCTGCAGTCCCAACTTCCGGCGATTTTGCAGCAGGGTGTAAAGCTCATCGAGAGATTTGTCGATACTTCCACCGGTGATTGATTGCTGTCGTATCACAATCAAATACTCTTTAAAGCCCTCGGCGCTGCTGCTATTGATCAGCTCGTACAAGGCTTCCTCTTGGCTTTGGCCGGCTTCGATTTTGTTGACGCCCAGGGCGAGTTCCTTTGCGCAATTTGGCGCTAGCTCATGGAGCTGTTCGCATATCACCCCCATTGTTTTGGGCAGCGACAAACCAACGCGCCAAAGCATGCGTGTCGTTTGAATCAGCATCATCGTTTCTTTATCGAGTGCGTTCTGGCGATCCTCTGCGACTTTTTTAAGGATAAGGTATGCGAAGACGGCTCCTGCCAGCAGGGACCCAAATACGGCAGCTAATATCTGGCCGATATCCATACCTTTGTAGAGCGCGTAAGTGCCCCCTGCGAGTGCGGCCAGTACTATCGTGGCAGAAGTCCCTCCCAGCGCGCGCAATTGTTGTGTACTGGTGAACAGGCCAGCGCGTCGCAGCAGCTGTGACAGCGACGCAATATGGGTGTTTTCTTCACGCAGCAACCGCCACGTGTCGTGTTTTCCAAATTCAAGGCGGTCGCTTGGCTCATCGTTGCTACCTGCATACGCCGTAGCAAGCAACAGCACTGGTGCTGTGCAGAGAATGAGCGCGCCAATGATAAAAAAGTAGTGCTGGGCTTCCATTGGGTGCTTCCTTATGAATCTATGGAATTAATCATTCGCCAGAGAACAAAAATACCTGTCAACTCCATAAAGCCTGCGAAATAGAGCATTTTTCTGCCGGAGCTCTGCTCCCAGACATCCAGCATCATTTCTGGGTTGGTATAGAACATATAGCCGCCGATCAAAATAGGTAGAACGGCCAATACCACGGCGGTGAAACGCGTTTCGCCAGTCATTGCGCTCAATTCACGCTTACCGCTTTCTTCCAAGCGCAGTATTCCCACGATATCGTCGAGAATGGTGCGGATGCTCCCGCCGTACTGCTCGTTAATACGTATCGCTGTAGCAAGAACGTTGAACTCGTGCAGCTTGGTGTTTTGTGCTTCTCGCTCGAATGCCTGATGGAGCTCGTAGCCCATGTGTACACGACGAACTACCCGGCGCATTACGGTACCAAGGGGGCGCTCAAGCGTTTCAACGGAGTCGGCAAACGCATTTTCAACCGAGATACCTGCGGAGAGCCGGCGAGTTACCTGATTGATAAATGATGGCAGCTGCTCGAGCATTTTTGCTCGACGTTTGTTTCCCAGAACTTTTATTGCGAGGAACAGTACGGCAATTGTTGATACAAATATCAGCAACGCGATTTGCATCGGAAAAAGTGCGAAGCCGAGGAGTGAAGCCGCGACCGCACACGCCAGCGCACCGTAGATCGCCATTGGCGGCAGCTCAACGCCATTCCCTGCCAGGTAATCGACGACAAAAGTTGGCACGCCATCTCGCTTGGTATTGATACCGACATCCGTCGTTTTCGCCGGTTCTTCAACGTTAACGAGCAGTAGCAATACGAAGGCCAGCCCAACTACAAGACCTACAAGCGCGATCCAAAACCAGAACATAGGTGTCGCCCCTATACCGTTTTTACTACATCATCAAGCAGGGGGATTTCAGTGCTGTCAGGACATCGTTCCAATTTGCCATTGGTCGGATTCAGCGCAAAAATCTCTTTTAATGCCACGCCGTCTTTTGTTCCGTTGAGTTCGCATATTTGCAGAACGCAGCGGTGACCATTGGCGAGCCTGCCGATATGCACGATCATGTCCAGTGCGCTGCCGATCATCTTCAAGATCAGCTCACTCGAGCCTTTGAAACCCGACATGCCCACCATCATTTCAAGGCGGGTCACGGCGTCCTGGGCTGAGTTCGCATGGACGGTACTCATAGAGCCTGCGTGTCCGGTATTCATGGCTTGCAGCATGTCGACGACTTCAGCACCACGACTTTCGCCAACGATAATCCGGTCCGGACGCATCCGCAGCGCGTTTTTAACCAGTTCTCCCGGACTGACGAGTCCGACCCCTTCGTTGTTGGCAGGGCGGGTTTCGAGTCTGACCACGTGAGTGTTTCGCAGCTGAAGCTCTGCGGCATCCTCAATCGTGACGATTCGCTCACCCGCGGGGATGTACTGGCTGAGAATATTGAGCAGGGTAGTCTTACCTGAGCCGGTTGCACCACTGATCAGCAGGTTCTTACGATTGCCTACGGACTTTGTTAAAAAATCCAGTGCTTCTTGGGTAATTGAGCCGCCAGCCAGCAGCTCTTCGGCTGTCAGCGGATCTTTTCTGAATTTTCGAATCGAAAGGCAGGGACCGTCCAATGCCAAAGGAGGAACAATGGCGTTAATACGGCTGCCGTCCGCCAAGCGGCCGTCCACGATCGGGCTGGATTCATCAATGCGCCGCCCTAATGGAGAGATCATCCGGCGAATAACACGCAGCACGTGTCTGTCGTCCAGAAAGCGGATCGAAGACTGCTCCAGCACACCCCGGCGTTCGACAAACACTCTGCGCGGACCATTAATCAGAATATCGTTGATTTCCGGATCCTCGAGCAATACTTGCAGTGGGCCGTAACCGATAATTTCGTCGAGCAGCTCTTTCTCGAGATTCTCAAAGCGAGTGCGGTCGATGATCACTTCATATATGCGGCAGTACTGGCGTATATAGGCCGCGATAGCCTCTTCGAGTTTCTTCGAGTCGTCGTCGTAGATGATATTGTCATCTTCGATACGGTCGATCACGAAGCGGTGAAGAGAGGCCTTGAGGCTCTCGTAATCATCGTTCGGTGATGGCGTTTGGTTAACGGCTTTTCTGCGTTCTTTCATTCGCATCTACGGGCTCCCGTGCCTTAGTTGGCAAAACCGACGTCTGATTTTCTGGTTTTACTTGATGCACGATTTACCGCCTCTTTATCCATATCGCGGAACAGCATATCCGTGAACGACGGAGCGTAGTTGCTGTAGGTTTCCCCGGGTAATTCAGGGAGCTCTGCATCTTTAGCAATTGGCTTGACCAAGTGCGGGGTAACGATCATCAACAGCTCTTTGTCTTCCTGCTCGAAGCGTGTTGAGCGGAAGAGGGCGCCGAGAATGGGGATATCTCCCAGTCCGGGCAAGCGATCAGCGTTTGCAAAGGTACTCCGGCTGATCAAACCACTGATGATGAAGCTTTCGCCCGGTGCGAGCTGGATAGAGGTGTCGGTTCGACGAACATTAAGTGATGGAACGGATACGCCACTGGCCTGGACGCCGCTGGTGAAATCCAAGTCGCTGACTTCAGGAGCAACTTTCAGCATGATGCTGTCTTCGCTCAATACAGTGGGAGTGAGTTGAAGCCGAACGCCGAATTGTTTGTACTCAATCTGAACTTGTCCATCCCGGTTTGATACCGGATACGGAAATTCACCACCCGCCAGGAATGTTGCCGTTTGCCCGGAAAGGCTGACCAGTGAGGGTTGCGCCAGTGTGTAAGCATAGCCATTGCGCGACAAGGCGTTAATCGCGGCTTTGAAATTACCGGTATCATGGCCGACCAGAATAGAAGACGATGTGCTTCCGTTCGTCGTGTAGCCAATCAGCTGCCCAAGAGGAGTGGGGTCGAGAATCGATAGCAAGCTGCTTGAGCCACCGGCTGCTGATGTATCGCCGCCTACATACGAGAGCGCTGTGCCAATTTGTTTCAATTCCGAGCGGCTGAATTCAACAATTCGAATATCGGTCTGGACCTGAATGGCACCGGTTTGATAGGTGTTGTCCAGCGAGGTAGGGCCGCCAGCAGTCAGCAGGCGGTCATGCTGCTCAAGAGACTGGGTTTGGCCTTCCAGACTGACAAATCCGCCGCTGGCATCTACGGCAACCCCATTGCGGGCATTAGCAGGCAGGGATGGAATGACATCGATCTTGAATTCGGTCGGCTCACGTCCGCCTTGCCATAGTAATAACGACGTAGAGCCGGCTTGTTTTGCGGTGATTAAGAATTCTCTGGAGTTGAGAACTTTCAGTGTCGCGATTTCCGGCCGACCAATGGCGCTGCGCTTTACACTGTACTTTGTTGTGAGCATCTGCTGCTCGCCAGCTTCCAGTCGCAATGTTTTGAACGGGGCCGCACTAGCCGCCGATATCAGGCTAAACAGTAGGGCAATGATCGCTCCCTGTTTCATGACAGATACTCCATATCGATAGTCGATTCGACGCATTATTGGCTCACCCGGATGGTTTCAACTTTGTCGCCGTTATATACATAAACAGATTTCGGTGGTGGTGCAGGCTTGAAGCCGGTAACCGCGCGCATGAGTGTTGCTTTGTCTTCGGCAGCATCCTCAGGAAGTTGCTCGCCTTCTTCTAGCGCTAAGACGTCGGCTTCACCGATTGCCGACAGGCGAAGGTCACCATTGTGCTCGGCCAACACGAGAATATTGATATCGTCGATAGCCACTTCGAGCACCGCTGATCGACTGCGCTTGCCGGTATCCTTGTTAGCCGCTTTGTTATCGCTTTCGGGGCTCATCTGGCTTTCGCCTTCAATCTCTGCACCGTAGGCAATCAGGCGGATATTACGCAGAATGCGCCGAGCCATACTTTTGTCGTTGGTTTCCTTGCTCGCCCGGCTGTTGAAAATGACATCAACGTAGTCACCGGGCTTGAGGAAGCCACCGGTACCAATGACTTCGTCGACTTTCACTGCGATGGCGCGATGCCCCGGACGAATTTGCGTGGCGAGTTCACTATCGTCCTCGAAGTCTGTCGTGCGTATGACTGCGCCCTTGAAAATATCGCGCTCGCTGCGTCGATTGATGAGTTCGGCAGGGGTGTTGAAGCTGCCTTCGACGGTGATGGCGTAGGGCACCTGCATCAGATCTTCTTCGGTGAGCTGCTCACCTTTGCGGATGTCCCGAGTCGCGATCATTAGCTTTTGGGCGTAAGTGTATGAATCGGCAGCCGTTGCCGCTGACTTACGTTGCACTTGCCGCTGTGCATCCTCCTGACTGATGCGATAGCCAATAACGCCCATAACAACTGCGCTGATGATAAGCAGTGCCGCGATGATTTTCAGAGTCCTTGCTTGCATGGGTATATCCCTTAAAGCATTTGATATCAAAGTGATTTTTGGGTAGTTCAAGCTGCGAAGTGCCAGCTTATGTCACACTATTTGTCCCTGATGCTAGATTGTGTGACCTTGTGTCGATATAGGGGGTCGTACGTATACTTCCCTGTAAACGTGCTCTGTGTCACATGCGCAAGCTGGCAATGCCAACCAGCCTTTCCGGTAGGTCTGGAATTTCGCCTACAAGAGGGAGGGTGATACCGTTAAGTAATGGCGCGGCCCCCAACCTGACCTTACACAGCATTTCTGCATTACAAGCAAAAAAGTCGTCAGCCGAAATGGCTTCGCTGATAACTGAGGCGGCGAGCCAATCGAGTGATTGTTGCACTTGCGCAGTGACGACAGGCTTCAATTCAGCTTCAGTGCATGTTGAGGCGGCGCATTCGGCTGCCAATGCAGCCCTTAGAGCATCCTCCGCCGCATAGGTGAAACTTTGCATCATTAAAAATGCGGTGCCGTAGCAGATGATGCCGTAGATAATGGCGAAAAAAACGGGGAAGATCAGCGCGAATTCAATGGCTACCACACCGCGCATTTGTTGTAGCCCGGCCCCCATTTGCTGTAATCGCCCTGCGGAGACTTTGGTTCCTGACATCGCTCCTCCTGCCCTAGTAGCTTGTCAATAGCGTTAACCATTGCGTGAATATCGCGCCGACGAAAACGGCAGTACCCAAAGGCATTCGCGACAATAGCTTTGTGTTTGTCTTTTCTACCTTGCTGCATGAGTGTCGGCTAACCCGCTTTTTGAGCGATAGCATGCCTAAGAACAGCAGTAACAGCGTTATCCCAGATCCCAAGGTCCACAAGAAAAACGTCGGTGACCAGCAAAGCGACAAGCCGCAAAAAAGCTTGATATCACCTGCGCCCACATTTCCCGTGAAGTACCCGGGCAGGAACAAAATTGCGGTAAGTACTAAATTAACCGCAATAAAAACTGTCGAACTCCCGTCATCCAACAGATGCAGCAAGGCCGCATTTACAGCTATCAGCAGGTTAAGCTGATTCGAAATGCGGCGCTCCCTGAAATCTGAGATGGCAACCAATAGCAGCAGTGAGTACAGCGAGATTTCTGCTACGACGGCCATCAGCCAGGCCTGTAGAAGCTGACAGGGGCTTTAGCCCCTGTCATCAGGCGTTGTCAATTGACGTGTTAATGTCTGTGAAGATACCTTGCAAGTCGAGCAGACCTACAGCAGCGATGATCGCTACGATAAGTACCGCCGCCATAATGGCGTACTCGATGGCGCTTGCGCCTTCTTCATCTTTGCGGAACTTGGTAATACCTTTAGAAATAAGCTTCAACATCATGGGCTCTCCATTGATAAAATTAGGCAGGCCGATGCAAAGAGGACATCCTGTCGACCATGTGTGTAATGTCGTACTTGCACAGATTAAAGGAAATAGGTACTTGCCGTAGTGAGACTAAAATTGCCAATAATGGGTAGCGTCTGTGCACACTGACTCTTCTATAAAAGAACAAAAGGTGTTGATACGCAAGAAGGCGATGGATCTTTTAGCCCGTCGTGAGCACAGTTTTTATGAGCTGTATCGCAAACTGCGTGTTCGATATCCCGATGAAGGCCTTGAGGGCCTGCTGGAGGAGGCCATTCAGCGCCTGGCTGACGAGGGCTTGCAGTCTGATGAGCGATTTGCTGAAAGCTATCTTCGCCTGAGGGTTGGGGCAGGATTCGGGCCTCAGCGAATACGCATGGAGTTGCGTGACAGGGGGATAGAAGACGGTCTGATAAGTCGGGTTGTTGAACACAGCGGTGAAGATTGGCTGCTGCGGGCCTGTGAGGTTTATGAGAAAAAATTTGGCAATGATCCGGTGAATGAGCGCCGTGAACTGGCAAAGCGCCAGCGGTTTTTGCATTATCGTGGCTTTAGCCCGGAGTTGATCCGTCAGGTCGTGGACGGATGAGCACTGTCATGGTCAACATGGCGAAAAGGGCTCCATTTGTTTTAAAGGACTGCGTTTATATGAAGAAGTTAATCATTGCCCTGTTACTTTCCTGCGGTGTTGTTCAGGCTCAGGCAAGCGAGGGACTCAATAGCGATGGTATCCAGGCATTGGCGGACCAGTTGTCGCTGAATGAGGCGCAGCGTGAAAAGGTGAATGTGCTCATTTTGCGTTACGCAGAGCAGGCGGCAGCCCTGCAGAAGGAAAGTGTGGCACTGCGCCAACAGATGCAGGCTCTCCCTTTGACTGAGCTTAGCCGGGATACGATCAAACAGCTTAGTCAGCGCGCTGGGTCCGTGGCGGCAAGACACACCGGTGCTGTGCTTCAGACCCAATTAGAGTTTTACAAAGTGCTCAATGCGTCTCAAAAGGCGGAATATGCTGAGTTGCGCAAGCAGGGGAAGGCTAAGAGCAACAAATAGCCCCCCGCCTGTAAAACACTGGCCAGGGGGCGATTCGTCATAGTTTCTGTATGCTGAAGCCCCCGTCGCGGAGCCACTCTTCCAGCTGCTCCGCGCGGCTGGCGTTACTCAATACCGCAATACTTGGCTCGACACCTTCCAGATACTGTTTGGTCACACGTTTCAGATCATCGCCGGAGACCGCCAGCACGCGTTGACGGAATCGACGGCGATCCTCCAGATTGCGGCCGAAAATACGGTTGTGATAGTCCTGTTTGGCCTCACCGGCCGGTGACCCCGGGCGGTCGATGCTGCCGACAACACCCAGAATGGATTGCTCAAGCGCGTCCTCTGAAACCGGGGTCTCCAGCATCCAGTTGATTGCTGAGCGGAAGTCGTCGAGGGTTTCCTGCAGGCGAGGGTCGCGGTAAGAGTAGAAACGGAATGCCGCGATGTTGGAGTCTTGTGACGCGCCGCCGCCATAGGCGCCACCCTGTTCGCGGATGCAGCGATGCAGTATGCCGTTGCGCAGATAGACTGCCAGCACGCTGAGGGCCGCTGCGTCAGGGTGATCGGACGGCACAGTGGGGTAGGCGCTGGCACAGAAATTGACTTGGGAGTTGGCGCACCAGAACTCTCTGCGTTGGCCGCGAACGGTCGCCAGCTGCAGCGGCGCCTGCGAAGAGGCTTGGAAGTCTGCCCAGATCGCGGCAAGCCCGGGATTGTGTTCGTCGAAGCCGTGTTGTTCGGCAACAATCAACAGGCGTCGCTGCGCGGCGAGCAGTTTTTGGTGCAATGCGGTGAGTTGCTGGCCTACGCCTTGTTTGCCATCTTCGCTTTTCAGGGAGTCGTCGATTGCCTTTAGTGCGCGGATTCCTTGGAGGCCGGCGAGTTTCTGGTTGAGTTCGGCAATCGGGCTCATGCCGCCGCAGGCGGCAGCCATTGCGAGCCCGTGCCCGTTGCCGGTGATGGATGACTCCCGGCGAGCCCGAATGTGCGCCACAATGTCAGTGATGCGCTCCACTTCGTCGAAACGCAGCTTTTCCAGTGTGTCGCGCATCAGTTGTGCTTGTTCACTGCTGTTGCGCAGTAAGGCTTTCGATGACAGGACCAGGAAGGCCTTCATCTGCTGTTCATCGCCGATATCGCCCCGCATGCTGGTGTAAGCAGAAATGCCCCCGCATACAGCGGCCTGACGAGCTTGCACCTGCAGGTAACTCTCATCGCCAAGGCCAAGCTCTGTCAGGGTCTGGGTGTAGATTGGCAGCAGGCTCAACTCTGCATCGTCAAGCTGGGGAAGCTCGATGAGCAGTTGCTGGTAGATCAATCCATTGGTGCCGCTGGGATAGAAGGTGTAAGGCAGATTGCCGAAACGGTCGTCGCCGTAGTCCAGTACGGGCATGTCTGGCGCCACATCTTCGAGCCCGACTTTGGGCAGAATGCTTTCATCTTCCTGTTGGGTTTGGCGTGTTTCCAGCGCCGCAGCCTGCTCGATAATGGCCTGTTTTTGCTCGTCGCTGAGACCGGCCTTGATATCGGCAAGGCGCAGCTTTTCCGCCTGCTCTGCGCGCTGCTGGTATTGGGCGTCGGGGCTGAATACCAGTGTTACCCGGTGAGGGTTGTCGATAAGTTGTTGCAGCAATCCAGTGATATAGCTTGGCTGAGCGATTTTCTCACGCAGACGCGCCAGCGCGGGATCGAGATTCAGCGCTGACACAGGGTCGCCGCGGTGGGTTGCTGAGCCGAGGGCATTCAGAATCAGCTGCAGGCCGTAGGGGTAGCTGTCACCACTGATTTCCCGCTGCTGTAGCTCAATCTGGTGGAGCACCGACTCCACTTGTCCGGCGTCCACACCTTCGTCAATGAGCCGCTGCAGCGTGCTGAGGATCAAGTCCTCAACGGCGGTCATCTGCTCGGGATCACTGCCCTCAAGACCGCAGGCAAACACCATCTCACGCATGGAGTCTTCCAGTCCGCACATGGGAGACGGCGAACTGCCGAGCGAGCTGGTTTCCAGCGCGTGCAGCAATGGGCTTGCGCTGTTGTCGAGTAAAATGCCCGCCAGCAACTGGGCTTCCAGTGCGGTGTCCAGGTCGTTGCTCTGGCCCAGCAGCCAGGCCATCACGATATGGGTTTTGCCTTGAGGGTCCTCGTCGGCGGGCAGGGGATAGGCTTCCTGAGCGCGAATTGGCGCGTGATAGCGCTTTTCCCTCGGTACGGAGATATCGTCGTTCAGCGCCTCAAAGCGAGACAGCGCCAGCTCTTCAAAGCGAGACTGCAATTCCACGGCAGGTGTGTCGCCAAAGCTCATGAAGATGGCGTTGCTGGGATGGTAATGACTCTCGTAGAAGGCCTTGAGTTGTTCATAACTCAAGTCGGGAATCGCTTCAGGGTCGCCGCCGCTGTTGTAGTGATAGGTGACTGTCGGAAACAGGTATTTGCAGAGCGTGTGCCACAGGCGGCTCGGGATGGAGCTCATAGCGCCTTTCATTTCGTTGAATACCACGCCTTTGAAGACCAGCTCCGAGTTCGGGTTGCCGGGTTCGGCGAAATCAAGGCGATGGCCTTCCTGAGCGAAGTCCAGCGGGTGGAGGCGAGAGAAGAACACCGCATCCATGTATACCTGTAGCAGGTTGTCGAAATCCTTGCGGTTGCTGCTGGCAAAGGGATAAGCGGTCCAGTCTGAGCTGGTGAAGGCGTTCATGAAGCTGTTCAGCGAGCGACGGATCATCATGAAAAAGGGGTCGCGCACCGGGTATTTCTCGCTGCCACACAGCGCGGTGTGCTCCAGAATATGCGCCACGCCGGTAGAGTCGTGGGGAACGGTGCGAAGCGCGACCAAAAACACATTTTCGGGGTTATCGGCGGCTATATGGTAGTGGCTGGCGCCGGTTTTACGGTGGCGGTACTCGGTGAGTGTGACATTCAGCGCGTCGATTTCTTCACTCTGGATGATGTCAAAGGCGGGATGGGCATCGGTGTTCGCGATAAAGCTCATAGTCGTCCGTTTTATTGGTGGCCTGCGGTGGATGGCATGGCCGTATTGATAGAAGGTAGTGTGAAAGCGATACGGTAGATATAAGGCCAGAGTTTACCGGTAACAAGCCATGTTTGATCGCTTTCGTCAAAGGCAATGCCGTTAAGCACCGCTTCGGGACTGAGTCCCTCGGGCTGCAGCGCACTCAGGTCCAGCGTTGCCAGCACTTTCGTATTTCGGGCATCGATGACCAGCACCTCATTGCTGTACCAGCGATTTGCCAGGATGTAGTCACCATGGCATTCGAGCTCGTTCAACTTGTCGATGTGGTCATGTCCCCAAAGCTTCTGGCGGCTTACCAGGGCGAAATCACCGGGGCGCCGCCACTGTAGCGTATCACTGCCGTCAGACATGGCGAACATTTCTCGCCCGGAGTGATAGCAAAGCCCCCAGCCCTGGCCCTGATAGAGATGTTGTTTCAGTAAGCCAAAGTGCTGTGGGTCAAGCTCCAGCGCGAGCCCGGCTCGCCAGGTCAAGACAAACAGGCGTCCCCGGTAAAAGCTCAGTCCCTCGGCGAACAGCCGCTTGTCCAGCGCAACGCCGCGTAGCGTCGGTGGACTGTTTTCCTTGGGCGGGAAGGGGCGGGAAATGAGTTTTGAGTGACCGAAGAGTCCGCTGCTTTCATAGAGCTGGCCTTGATATAGTTCCAGCCCTTGGGTGAACAGCCTTGTGTCGTGCGGGTACTGTGCGAGCAGTTCGTACGGCAGTGGGCTGGCTGGCGCGGACACGCCGCTCAGCGGGTAGCCGAACAGCGTAAAAAGTGTGAGTAAAAGCAGGCGTTTCAAGCGCAATCCACAAGTGAGCCAAAACGTATGGCGCTCACTATGCCAGCTTATCTCCGCGTCTGCACCCCGCTTACGCCTGCATGGGTGGCATGTGATTGCCGGTGTAGCTGACGACGGCGGTGTCACCTGAAAAGTCGATCATTTCCGCCGCGCAGACGGTAAAGCAACTGCGGGTCATCAGCCATTGGCCGTCAATGCGCTGGTATTCGTCGTCGTAGTGGCCGCCCAACTGAACGCGCAGCTTGTCTCGGGTATTGATGCTCAGGAACCGAAGGCCGATATGCGCCGTGGCGCTGTCGTTGCCGGTCAGGGTGACCAGCGGGTTCTGGGCGTGGTGCATATCGACGATGTGGTCGTGGCAGCCCAGTTCTTCAAAGACCGCGACAAAGGCCTCGCGGCTGTCGAACTGCCCGATATGGCCGAAGTCGATATGGATCTTGCCCGGCGCGAAGCAGGCGAGCACGTCCTCCGGCTGCTTGGCATCGCAGGCATTGAGGTAGCGATACTTCAGCGCCGTAATGGCATTGATATCTTCTATTGCCTGAAGGCGCTGGGCGAGGGCCTGAATATCCGTCATGGCGGGTCCTTGTGAGCGTGTCGAATCAGCCGGGCATCTTGCCAAGTTATCGGCGGTTGCGCATCAGGTCGCGAATCAAAAAGCGGGCCGGGGCTAAATTTTCAGCCAATTGGCGGGAAATTGGCCGGGATTCGCCGCAGAGATAGCTGGCAAGCAGCTCGGCACTCATGGGCGTTGATGTCAGCCCGCGCGAACCGTGGGCGACATTGAGGTACAGCTGGCGATAATAGCGCCCGGCACGGGGAATTGCCCGCTTTGCGTCCTTGCGCAGCGCTGCGTAATCCTCGTCAAAGGCGGCAACGTCTGGGGCGGCACCCACGATGGGCAGATAGTCCGGGCTGGCGCAACGCAGTGCCGCGCGTCCACCGACGGCCTGTGCACCCGCTTTCAGCAGGTCTGGGCTGAGTTTGCGCAGGGTATCAATATTGAACTGGTGATCGTGGTCGCTCAGAGCGGTATCGGTATTTTTCAGGTCGAAGCTGGCGCCAAGGCAAAAGCGGCCATCCGTCGGCGGCGCGAAGTAGCCGTCGTGGCAGACGACACAGCGCGGGCTTTTGCTGATGTCCTCCTGGTTGAAGTAACTGATTTGCCCGCGAATACGGCGCAGGGGGAGGGTTGCGCTCTGTGCCAGTTGGCGGGCTTCATGACTGCCTGCAATAACTGCTGCGTTGCCTGTTGCGATGAGTTCACCTTTGGTGTCCGAGGCCTGCCATTGTTCGCCATCGTCGGAAAGCGATGCGACTTCCCGGTCATGAACTCGCTCAATCAACGGATGATCCACATAGGCGGCACAGATGGCTGGTGGCGACAACCAGCCTGCCTGCGGATAGAAAATGCCGTCCCGGTTAAGGGCGAGGCCGCTGATCGCAGAGGCCTGCTCTGCACTGAGAAACGCCAGCCAACGCTGGTCACCGAGCATCTCTTTCAAGCGACTGAATAACTCTGCCTCGCGGTCGTTGCCCGGTAGTTGCAGCACACCGCAGAAATCACCCGTTCCCGATGCCCCAAAATACGCCTGTCGATAGTGCGACAGGGCATAGAGGAAGCTGCTCAGGGTAAACCAGTTCAGCGCGCCGGGCTCGGGTGAGAGCTTGGTGTATAAAACGCCCTGCGGATTACCGGAGGCTTCTCGGGCCAGTGTCGAGTGACGCTCGATCAGTGTCACGGCAATGCCGCGCTCGGCCAGGGCTCTGGCGGTGCTGCATCCGGCCAGCCCACCGCCAATAACGAGTGCGGATTGCGGCGCAGCACCTTTGTCGGGCTGGTGCCAAGGCACTGGGGTGAGTGGAAGTCGTTGCGCCGCTACCTCGCGGTCTACCGCTTGGGCATAGGCGTTAAACTCACCACAGAGCATTTCTCGTTTGCGGCCGTAGCCTTTGACCTTCTTAACATTGAATCCCACCTGCTTCAGGCCGCGCTTAACCACTCCGGCAGAGGTGAACGTGGCAAAGCTGCTGCCGCGGTGGCTGAGCCGCGCCATACTGTCGAACAGTGCTGTTTGCCACATGTCGGGATTCGCGGCGGGCGCAAATCCGTCGAGAAACCAGGCGTCTACCGGGCCCTTGGAGACGTCGGGGCTCGCGCCGTCGATCACCCCGTCGATCAATTGTGGCAAGGTGTCGAGAATGTCGCCAAAGAGAACATCCAGACAAATTTGTGACTTGTGCAGGTATCTGCGGTGCTGACCCGGTATCAGCGGCGGATAATTGTCTTGTAGAATCGTTGACAGCTCGTGAAGGCTTGGCCACGCGCCAAGGGCCCGTTTGAGGTCTTCGGGCCTCAGCGGATGTTTTTCGCAGGAGATGTAGTGCAGGGTCCAGTTCGGCGGCGCCGTACGCAGCCACAGCTCGCAGGTCAACAGGAAATTCAATCCCGTGCCGAAGCCGGTTTCGCACACGGTAAATCGGCCGGGTCTCGCGTTATCCAGTTGTTGCCATCGCTCTTGCAGACGGTTGTGTTCCAGAAACACATAGCGACTCTCGGCCAAGCCGTCATCGCGGGAAAAATAGACATCGCCGTAGTCGATGGCACTGGGAACGCCGTCTTGCCAGTCGAGTTCTGCGGGGACGATAAAATAAGGATGGTTGCGGTGAGCCAAGGTGGAAGCCTGCCAATAGCAATGGAAAAGCGGGGTGCATTGTAGCAGTGATGGGGTGTGAGTCTGTACGTTTAGCCCGTTGGCTGGCCCTGGCTGTACTCGGTTTCTCTGCCTGGGCGCAGGCGGCGGCCGTCGACCCACAGCAAAGCCGTATTCAGCTCGCGTTGGCGACTGAACCGCCGACGCTGCACTCTGCCCGCGCCACCGATACCATCGCCAATTTTGTGCTGTCTCACCTGATGGAAGGCCTGTTGCGGTATGGCCCCGATGGTGAACTGATTGGCGGCGTGGCGGAGCGCTGGCAGCTCAACGAGTCGGGTGCGCGATTCTGGTTGCGGGAGGATGCTCGCTGGGCAGACGGCAAGCCGGTGAGGGCGCAGGACTTTGCCTTTGCCTGGCAATATGCCTTGCGCCCGGAAACGGCCTCGCAATACGCGTTCATTTTTTATCCTATTAAAAACGCCGAAGCGGTCAATCGCGGCGATATGCCCGTCAACGCACTCGGCGTACGCGCAGTGTCAGATCGCGAACTGGTCGTAGAGTTTGACGGGCCGTGTCCGTATTTTCTCAGCCTTACGGCGTTCATGACCTACATGCCCCTGCGTGAGGATGTGGTGAATCACTGGGGACGTCGCTATGCCGCCGATGCTGACAAGCTGATGGTCAACGGGCCCTATGTGCTGGAGAAGTGGGTGCACGGTGCCGAGTTGCGGCTGGCTGCCAATGCTCGCTACTGGGATAACGAGAATGTGCAGATACGCCACATTGATTTGCCCTATATCACCGCTGACCCGAGTGCGCAGTTCAACCTGTTTCGGGATGGGCAGATTGCATTGGCAAACCTCGATACCGGCCTGCTGGACGAAGCGATTGAACGCGGCTTTGATATTCATCACTTTCAGACGGGCGCGCTGTATTTTCTGGAGTTCAACTTTCGCGAAGGGCGTATCAGTGCGAACCGGCACTTCCGCAAGGCGGTACAACATCTACTGAACCCCGAGTTGCTGGTTAACAAGATTATTGGCTTGCCTGGTGTGCTTCCTGCTTACTCTCTATTCCCAATGACGGTTAAAGGCTTGGAGAAGCCCTTTCGCGAGGAATACCCTGTGTTGAAAGTTGAGCCGGATCTGGCGCTGGCACGTCGACATCTGGCGAAAGCCAAGGCTGAGCTGGGGCTGGCAGAATGGCCGCCGCTGATGCTGCTGTCGGGAGATAGTCCGCGTGCCCTTCAGGAGGCAGAGTACTACCAGTATCTTTTCAGGCGAGGGCTTGGCCTGGAATTACGTATCGACCAGCAGGTGTTCAAGCAGCGCTTGGAGAAAATGCGGCGTGGGGACTTTGATATTGTTGTGGCGGCGTGGGGGCCTGATTTTGACGACATCATGACCTTTGCCGATTTGTTTGCTTCCTGGAATGACAACAACCGTGGGCGCTATCACAACCCCGAGTACGATAGATTAGTGCGTGCCGCACAGCGCAGCAGCGATGCCAAGCGCCGCTTCGACATTATGGGGCGCCTGCAAGCGTTGATTGTCGATGATGTGCCTATTTTGCCTACCTACGAGAATGCCTCACTGTACGTGCAGCACCCGCAATTGCATGGCGTCAGGCGTGCGGTGTTTGGTGGCGACCCGAGTTTTCGTGACGCCTGGATTGCGCCCTGATGCTGCGGTTTATTCTGCGACGCCTGCTGTCGGGAGCGATCACCATCTGGTTTATCGCCACGGCCACCTTCTTTGCGATGCACGCGGTGCCTGGAGATCCACTGACTCAGGATAAAGCCATGTCGCCTGCGGTAAGGGCGCAGCTAGAGGCGCGTTACGGCTTGGATAAGCCCCTGCCTCAGCAGTATCTGCAATTCATGAGCAATATGCTTCACGGTGATTTCGGCATTTCCTTTACGCAGGAAAATCGCCGGGTAAACGATATCATCCGCGAACACTTTCCCGTCTCGGCGACATTGGGGCTCGCAGCGATCCTGATCGCCCTGGTCGGAGGGGTGGCCGCCGGCAGTGTGGCGGCGCATTTTCGGCAGCGCTGGCCCGATCGTGCCGTGATGTTGCTGGTGGTGGGGGCCATATCGGTCCCCGGTTTTGTGATCGCAGCGCTCGCACAACTGCTGATTGTGCGGTTAAACCAACTGGCGGGCACGACGGTGATTCCCGTTGCCGGCTGGGGAGGCATCGGACATGTCTGGGTGCCTGCGCTGGTGCTGGGGCTGGGTACGCTGGCATACCTCAGTCGGCTCAGTCGCGCGGCCATGCTGGACGTGCTCAGCAGCGACTATATCCTCGCCGCCAGGGCGCGAGGCGTTGCCGGCGCCGGACTGTTCTGGCGACACCAGCTGCGCAATGTCTTGCTGCCAGTGGTGACCGAGCTGGGGCCAGCGGTGGCGGCGATCACTACCGGTGGTTTTGTGGTGGAGCTGGTTTTTGCCATACCGGGGCTGGGCCGCTATTTCGTGCAGGCGGTGCAGCAGCTTGATTACACGGTGATTATGGGTACCACGGTGTTCTACGGTGCCTTTCTGGTGTTGGTCGTGGTGTTAGTGGATATCAGTTATGGCTTGATTGACCCTCGCATACGCTTGGTGGGGGGGCGCGGATGATCCCGGTATTCCGCTTTGCGCCCTGGCAGCCGCCGGTGCCTGGCACCGAACTGTCTCAGCCGACTTCGCAAGTGGCGTTCACGCCCGCGGTTCTGTTGTCGACGTCGATCGTTGTGGCGCTGCTGCTGTTCGTTTGGGCTGGGCCATGGGTGTGGCAATACGACCCCGCCCAGCAATGGTTGTCGCATATTTCTCGGGGGCCGACGCCGGCGATGTCGGCGCTGGTGGTGGACGATACTCGCCCCCCCCGGCTGTCGACCGCGCCGCAGCGCCTGCAAATTGCGGAAAGCACTACCGAACGTGTCGCGCTGCAATGGCCACAGGTGTCTGGGGTCCAGCGTTACCGCCTTTACCGGGCTGGCGCAGAGCAGATTGGTCCGGGACTGCCGCTGTGGGAGGGCAGTGATCGCCATTACGTTGACCGACTGCAACTCAGCTATCGCGTTTATCGCTATACCCTCGCCGATGCCGATACCGGGCTGCTGCTATTTTCGCTGGAAACACGACCAGAGTTTGCCATTTCCGCATTTGAAGCGGCTTTACAGGGGTTGATTCCGGAGGATGCCCGTGGCTTGCCGGAGCGGGTGTTGTTACCGGCGCATCCACTGGGCACCGATGCGCTGGGGCGGGATTTGCTGGCGAGGATGATGGCCGGTGGTCGCAGTTCGTTGTTCGTTGGGATTGTGGCGCCGTTGCTCTACATCGGCTTTGGTTGCGTGTTTGGCGGTTTGGCTGGGTATTTAGGCGGGCGTCTGGACCAATTTGCCATGCGTCTTGCTGACTTTGTCGTCGCCTTGCCGTTCTTGCTTTTCATGATTCTGCTGCGGATCGCGTTCGGGATTGGCCCCGGTGAAAACGGTATTTTACCTCTTATCCTGGCGATGTTGCTGTTGAGCTGGCCGGGAAGCGCGAGATTGGTACGAGGGCAGGTGCTGGCATTGCGAAGCCAGGCGTTTATCGACTCCGCGAGGCTGTCGGGGCGATCGGCGCCATTTATTCTTTATCGCCATATATTACCCAATGTGTTGCCGGTAATTCTGGTGGCGTTTAGCTTTGCCATTCCCTCGGCCATTTTTACCGAGGCGTTCTTGTCGTTTATCGGTATGGGCGTTTCGCCTCCCAGCACCTCCTGGGGCGCCATGTGCAATGACGGTATAAAAACGCTGTTGTCCAATCCCAGGCAGCTATTGCTGCCCGCCATGATGATCAGTATTGCGGTATTGGCCTTCAATACGCTGGGAGACGCACTGCGTGATGCCACTGACCGGCGTAGCGGAGGGGGACGCCTGTGAGCTTGTTATATGTTGACCAGCTGTCTCTGCGTATTGGCGACAATGCCGCGCTGCGAGACGTGTCGTTTTCTCTTCGAGAAGGCGAGTGCCGAGCACTGGTAGGCGAATCAGGTAGCGGCAAGTCGCTGACGGCCCTCTGCCTGCTGGGGCTGGCGCCGCGTGGGTCGCAGCTCTCCGCCAGACAACTGCGGCTGGCGGAAGATATGTTGCCTGCGCAGGGTAGCCGGCAGTGGCAATCCTGGCGAGGGCGGCGTGTGGCGATGATTTTTCAGAACCCGATGACGGCGTTGAACCCAACCCGCACTATTGGCGCTCAGCTTGGCGAAGTCTTTTGCCTGCACCGGGGGATGACCCGGAAACAGGCGAAGCAGGCGTCGATCGCCTTGCTGGAACGTCTTGCGATTCCCCGCGCTGAAGCCCGTCTTTCCAGATATCCCTTCGAATTTTCCGGTGGCATGCTGCAGCGAGTGATGATTGCGCTGGCGGTCGCCTGTCAGCCTCAGTTATTGATTGCCGACGAGCCGACGACGGCGCTGGATGTGACGGTGCAGGCAGAAGTGTTGGCACTGCTCAGGGAAATGCAGCGTGAGCTGGGGACCAGCCTGTTGTTTATCAGTCACGATCTGGGCGTAGTCGCCAATATCGCCGATTCGGTGAGCGTGATGTATGCCGGAGAAACGGTGGAGTCTGCCAGCCTCAAAGCGCTTTTTACCGAACCTGCGCACCCCTATACCACAGCGCTGCGAGCGGCGGTTCCCCAGTTGCACAGCAGCCAGGCAATGCAGGCGATACCCGGCAGCCCGCCGGATTTACGTCAAGCTGTAAAGGGTTGTGCTTTTGCGCCACGCTGCCCACACCGAATGGCAATTTGTGAGGAATCCCCGACCTTTATTCGCACCCCGCAGGGCAGCGTGACGCGTTGTTGGCGTTGGCATTCCGATCATCCAGACAACTGGCGGCTACAGTCATGACCGCGCCACTGCTTTCTTTGCGAAAACTGAGTTGTCATTTTCGGCAGGGCCGTGATTACCTGGCGGCCGTGGATGATGTCAGTCTCGACATATTTGCCGGAGAAGTTCTGGCGCTGGTCGGGGAGAGTGGTTCCGGTAAATCCACGCTGGGCCGTTTGATTGCTGGCCTCGAGGAGCCATCGTTTGGCGAAATGCGGTTTCAAGGTCAGTCTCTGGCCGGGCGGCGTGGACTCAAGCATCAGCGTGGTGCCATTCAAATGGTATTTCAGGATAGTTACGCAAGCCTGGATCCACGTATGCGCATTGTCGACAGTTTGGCGGAGCCCTTGCGCGATGTTCGGCTTCCGCCCGATGCACTGAGAAAGCGGATCGATAGCTGGTTGGATCGCGTTGGTCTGGGGGCACGATTTGCGGACCGCTTTCCCCACGAATTGTCCGGAGGGCAGCGGCAGCGCGCCGGCATTGCGCGGGCATTTATTGCCGAGCCGAAACTGGTGATTTGCGATGAGGCGGTGTCGGCACTGGATGTATCGGTTCAAGCACAGGTTTTGTCCCTGTTGCGCGATATCCAGCGGGATAGTGGAACAGCCATGCTGTTTATTACCCACGATCTGGCCGTACTTCCCAGTTTGGCTGACCGCATTGCCGTGATGTATCTCGGTGAGTTGTTGGAGTTGGGGACGACCGCAGCACTGATTAACGCGCCTATGCACCCTTACACCCGACAGTTGCTGGCCGCGCATCCCGAACCGAACCTGGATGCGCCGTTGGCATTGCCGGTCAGAACCGGCGCCTCGGAGCTGCCTCTGCCGCTGAGTCGCGATCGTGGCTGTCGTTTTGCCAATCGCTGTCCCTATGTCGACGACCCATGCCGTTTGACGCCACCTGTCAGTATTGAGAAGGGCGCCGGGCATTTTGCCGCCTGTCATCGCCTGACTGAGATTGAAGCAGTGGCAGCTTCCGGGGGCTTCGATTAGCATGGATAAAGCACCACGACATGTAAGGAATGCCGACGAATGAATATCAGTATAGAAATCCCGGCCTTGATGGTAATGGCCAGCTCGCTACTCAAGCGTTGCATTCTCGACGCGCAGCGGGTCGAGTCAAAACGCTATTTCAGGGAACTTGAGGCGGGCAACCCCGTACTGCTGAGTGACCTGTCGATGGAGGACGACTCGGTGCTGCGAGTCAGTCTTGAGATGAATGCGTCGGAGTTTTGTGGCCAGCTGAATTACAGCGCGTTTCGAGATCAACTGACGATGCTGATCGACACTTACAGCCGATATTTGAAAGCCGGGCAGGAACCCAAGGTGTTGAGCGACGACAGCGGTGTGCAGCATGTGATCGTTCTGCCCGCAGTCAGCGAGATTCGCGGTCAGCGTAACGCTCTGGTAATGGGGTTTGACCAAAGTCGCCCCGCAAATCTGCGCCTGAAGTTGATGTTTGTAGATGCTGCACAGTTTATGGAAAAGGCCAGCTAGTCGCGTGTTGACAGTGAACACAAATACCGATAGCTTGCCGGGTTTATCGCTATAACTCGCAGTGCGCATGTCGGGATGTAATGCGCACGTACTGGTATGTGAATAACAAGAACGCTAACGAGGGGGCCACCTTGTCTGAGCAGCAACAGCAAATTGCCGAAACAATCAACGCCGCGAGAAAACGGCTGGACCTGGCGACGGATGTCGACCTCCAGCAGTTTTCCAGTCTGGTGGATATGTTTGACTACTGCGTAAGCAGCTATACGAATAACCCTGCCGTGAGCTGTCTGGGGTACACCCTCAGCTACGGCGATCTGGACCGTCTGTCGGCGCAATTTGCCAGCTATCTGCAGCAGCATAGTGGCCTGCAGCCCGGCGATCGCATTGCCATTCAGATGCCCAATATCCTTCAGTATCCGGTAGTGCTGTTCGGTGCATTGCGCGCGGGGATGATCGTGGTTAACACGAACCCGCTATACAGCGAGCGCGAGCTCAAACACCAACTGAACGACTCCGGCGCGAAGGCGGTTGTCGTGCTGGCCAATATCGCAAAAACCGCTGAGGCGGTGGTGCCGGATACTGGCGTGGAAACCGTCATTGTGACGGAAGTGGCCGATCTGCATCCGCCACTGAAGCGCACACTCATTAATGGTGTCTTGCGTCACGTGCGTAAAGAAGTGCCTGCTGTCAGCTTCCGCAAGTCTATCCCGTTGCGTAAAGCGCTGGCGCAGGGCAAATCTGGCAATTACCAAAAAGCACAGCCCAAGGCAGAAGATCTGGCGCTGCTGCAGTACACCGGCGGCACGACTGGTGTGTCGAAAGGAGCCATGATCAGTCACCTGAATTTGATGGCCAATGTGCTGCAAAGTCAGGCGAATTTCACCAGCTACAACCTCGGCATCGGCAAAGAAACCTTTATTGCACCGCTGCCGCTGTATCACATTTACTCTTTCATGCTGGCGTTCCTGGTCATGCTTGAGGGTAACCACTCGGTATTGATTCCCAATCCTCGTGACTTGAACAGCGTTATCAAGGAAATGAAACGCTGGAAGTGGAGCGGCATGAGTGGCATCAATACGCTGTTTGTTCAGCTTTGTAAGCATCCTGAATTTGCCAGTCTGGACTTCTCTGCGCTTAAGGTGACACTGTCGGGCGGTATGGCGCTGACCCACGGGGCTGCCCACGAGTGGAAGAAAATGACCGGTGCGGAAATCTACGAGGGCTATGGTCTGACCGAGACGTCCCCGGTGGTTTCTGTAAACCCCGGCAAGGGCAATCAGGTTGGTACGATTGGTATTCCCTTGCCCGGCACAGATATTCGTCTGGTTGATGACGACGGCAATGACGTGGGCGTGGGTGATCGTGGTGAACTCTGCGTGCGGGGTCCACAGGTCATGATGGGCTACTGGCAGCGTCCTGACGAGACCGACAAGACCATTATCGACGGCTGGCTCCACACGGGTGATGTAGCGGTGGTGCAGGAAGATGGTTTCCTGAAAATCGTCGATCGTAAGAAAGACATGATTTTGGTGTCGGGCTTCAACGTTTATCCCAACGAAATCGAAGACGTGCTCAGCGAGCATCCGAATATTGCTGAGTGTGCAGCGATTGGTGTGCCCGACGAGAAATCTGGCGAAGTCGTTAAAATCTTTGTGGCGCCTAAGGAAGGCAGCATTGATGAAAGCGAACTGAAAGCGTTTTTGCGTGATCGTCTGACGGGCTATAAAATGCCGCGCTATATCGAAGTGCGCGACGAGCTGCCCAAGACCAATGTGGGTAAAGTGCTGCGCCGTACACTTCGCGACGAGGAACTGGCCAAGCGCGCTGCCAAATAACGCAGCACAATGCATTGTAAGGGCGCCCAGGTGGCGCCCTTTTTCGTTTCAGGAAGTTATGTCTGTCATTGATTGGAAAGCACTGAACACGCGCATAGCCCAAGCGTGCTATCGCCCGGACCAGTTTGCCCTGAAGCGCAAGTTGGCGCAGTTACAGCGCCGAAAAGATGAACATATTGAGGCTCCCCTCAACGCACTGTGTGAGCGCATTGAGGCCTCTGTACAGCGCCTCAGCGAGCGTCGGGCGCGATTGCCGTCTGTCAGCTATCCTGATTTGCCGGTCAGCGAGCGGCTGGATGATATCCGTGAGGCTATTGCCAGTCATCAAGTGGTGGTGATTGCCGGAGAAACCGGTTCTGGGAAAACCACGCAGCTGCCCAAGCTTTGTCTGGAAATGGGTAGAGGCGTGAATGGCATGATTGCGCATACTCAGCCGCGCCGCCTGGCGGCACGTACTGTGGCACAGCGTATCGCCGATGAGTTGCAAACCCCGCTGGGTGAGGCCGTGGGTTATCAGGTGCGCTTCCAGGACCAAAGCTCGGCGAACAGCTATATCAAATTGATGACCGATGGGATTTTGCTGGCAGAGATTGCCAAGGATCGTTTCCTCAATAATTACGACACTGTCATTATCGACGAGGCCCACGAGCGCAGCCTGAACATCGACTTTCTCCTGGGGTATTTGAAAACCCTGCTGCCCAAACGTCCTGATCTCAAAGTCATCATTACGTCTGCCACGATCGACGTGGAGCGCTTTTCGGCGCATTTCGATAATGCGCCAGTGATTGAAGTATCTGGGCGCAGCTTTCCTGTGGAATACCGCTACCGGCCGCTGGAGGAGCTGACGCAGGATCAGGACTTGGGTATTGCTGTTGAGTTGGTGCTCAGGGAATTGATGGCGGAGGGTGCGCAGCGCAGCGGCGATACGCTGGTGTTTTTGAGCGGTGAGCGCGATATTCGCGAGGTCGCCAAACATTTGCGCCACGCGCAACTTCCCGGGGCTGAAGTGCTGCCCTTGTATGCGCGACTCAGCAATGCTGAGCAGCAGCGCATCTTTGACCTCAATGGTCGCCGCGGCTGGCGTGTGGTGTTGGCTACGAACGTTGCGGAAACCTCGCTGACAGTGCCGGGCATCCGCTATGTCATTGATGCCGGGACGGCGCGCATCAGTCGCTACAGTGTTCGCAGCAAGGTGCAGCGCCTTCCGATTGAGCCGATTTCCCAGGCCAGTGCGAACCAGCGGGCCGGGCGCTGTGGGCGGGTTGCCGAGGGGATTGCCTATCGGCTGTATAGCGAAGAGGACTTTGAGCGGCGGCCGTTGTTTACCGAGCCAGAGATTCAGCGGACAAACCTCGCGGCGGTGATTTTGCAGATGCTGCAGCTGGGTTTGGGCGATATTCGCCGGTTTCCCTTCGTGGATGCACCAGATGGGCGGCTGATTCGCGATGGTTTTGCATCGCTGGCAGAACTGGGCGCGGTCGATGGTGAGCGCATGACGACGCTAGGGCGTGCGCTGGCTCGTTTCCCTGTCGATCCGCGTATTGCCCGCCTGATTATGGCGGCTGCTGAGCGTCACTGCTTGCGCGAAATGTTGATTATCGCCAGCGCGCTGAGTATTCAAGACCCCCGCGATCGGCCGGCGGATAAACAACAAGCAGCGGACGAAAAACATCGCCGATTCTGGCAGGACGGGTCTGACTTCCTCGCGTATCTGGCACTGTGGGATTACGCCGAAGAACAGCGCCAGAGCTTAACAGCCAATCAATGGCGGCGCCTGTGTCAGAAGGAGTTTTTGAGCTGGTCGCGTATGCGGGAGTGGCGCGAGGTACACTACCAGCTGGTGTTGATGTGTCGACAGCTCACGTTGACGATGAACAAAGACGCGGCCGACTACGAAAGCCTGCACCGGGCCTTGCTGACCGGGTTTCTTGGGCAAATTGCCTTCAAAACCGAAAACCGGGAATACCTTGGTGCGCGCAATCGTAAATTGCGGATTTTTCCCGGCTCATCACAGGCGAAAAAATCTCCCAAGTGGATAGTGGCCGCCGAGTTGGCGGAAACCTCCCAGCTGTTCGCCCGCTGTGTTGGGAAAATCGAGCCAGAGTGGGTGTTTGGCATTAACGACAGCCTGCTCAAACGCCAGTATTCAGAGCCTCACTGGCATAGTCGCAGCGGCAGGGTGATGGCGTATGAACGTACGCTGCTTTACGGCTTGGCACTGCGCGAGCGTCACCGGGTGCACTATGGGCCCATTGACCCGGTTATCAGCCGGGAAATTCTGATTCGGCAGGGGTTGGTAGAAGGGCGCTATCGGGGCAGTGCTGAATTTTTCAAACACAATCAGGCGCTGCGCCGCGACATTCTCGATATGGAGGACAAGGCTCGTCGGCGAGACATGCTGATTTCCGACGAGGAGTTTTATGCTTTCTATGATGAGCGGCTTCCTGTAGGCATTACGACGGGGAAGCAGCTGGAGTCTTGGCTGAAAAAATCCGCCGCGGATACCTCGCTGAGAATGTCGATGGCCCAGATGATGCGCAGCGATGCGGGTGTCGATGGGGCGCAGTTCCCCGATCAAATTTCCTGCGGCGATTATCAATTGAAGCTGAGTTACCACTTTGCGCCCGGTCACGCCGACGACGGTGTCTCGGTCTCGGTGCCGCTGGGCCTGCTGGCGAAAGTGCCTGAGGGACGGTTTGACTGGCTGGTTCCCGGGTTGTTGCGGGATAAATGTATTGCTCTGGTCAAGGCGCTGCCCAAGGCACAGCGCAAGCAGTTGGTCCCGGTGCCAGACTATGTGGATCGCGCACTCACACGGTTGGCGCCCAGTGACGACGCTCTTTTACCGGCGCTGGCGGCACGACTCGAGCAGATCAGTGAGGCGCGTATCGATGTGGCGAGTTGGGCAATGGCGCCGGTCGATGACTTTTATCGCATGAATATTATTGTGCTCGATGACGCCGGCAGGCGTTTGGCGGGTGGACGTGATATTCGCGCATTGAGAGAGCAATTGGCTGTCGAGGTGCAGAAGAGTATTGCAGAGGAGAGCCAGGGCGGCTTCGAACCGCGGCGGTATCGCGAGTGGGTGTTTGATCAGCTGCCGGTAGAGCATCAATTCCGGCAGGCCGGTGCCACGTTGACAGCGTATCCGTGCCTGCGCGACTTGGGTGACGAGGTCGAGCTGGGGCTTGCCGAAACCCTGGAAGAGGCTGAGCTGCAAAGCGAGAGGGGAGTGCTGCGCTTGTTGCTATTGCGCCTGCCGTCGCAGTGCAAGGCGGCAAGGACTACGCTGTTTCGCGATAATACGGCCCAGTTGCAGTTCGCGGCCTGCGGTGTACAGCGCAGGGACTGGATTGAAGCCGGTTTATTGCTGACAGCGCGACAGGTATTTCTGGCGGGGGACAGCGTGCTGCCGAGAACTGCCGAGCAGTTTGATGCCTGTTGGCAGGCGGGAAGGGCCGGGTTTGTTCCTCAGCTGGAGCTGACCTCGGCAATGCTTTCCGACATTTTGGCCGCCCAGGCGGATATTCGCCGGCGTCTGAAAAAACTCAACAGCCTGAGCTGGTTTCACAGTATTACGGATATTCAGCAACAGCTCGATGGCTTGTTCCCGGATGACTTTATGACGCGCGCGGCACCGGAAAATCTGGCGAATTACCCGCGTTACCTCGCGGCCATTCAGGAACGTATCGACAAACTCGACGGGCATTATCAACGCGATCGACAATGCACCCTGACGATTGCGCCCATGCAGGATGCGCTCAATGACGTACTGAGCGCCTCGCCAGGGCTGTGGCGCCAGTCGGCCTTATTGCGTGACTACCGCTGGATGCTTGAGGAATTTCGCGTGTCACTGTTTGCCCAGCGTTTGGGGACGTCTCAGCCGGTGTCCGAGAAGCGTTTAAAGCAACAGTGGCAGGCGGTGACTAAGGCGTTGGGCCTGCCACAGCGCTAAGCGTTTGTGGCATGGGAGGTGTCGATGAGGTGGTGTGTTTGCGCCGGGCTTTAGGTATAGTGGCGAGGTCTGAGTCATGGGAAAACATGTGAACATGTCACTGCCTAAAAGGCTGGTACTTCTGCTGTGCTGCTGCATACCGTTATTGGGGCAGGCCGCTGAAGAGTACGGCAACGATCCCCGAGATCCCTGGGAAGGTTTCAATCGCGCTGTCTTTGAGTTCAATGACGTTGCCGATCGCTACGTGGCTGCGCCGGTTGCGCGCACCTACAAAAAAGTGACGCCAGACCTGGTCGATCAGGGTATCGAAAACGTGTTCAACAACGTCGGTGAGGTTAAAAACTTTGCCAACGACCTGTTGCAGGGTAAGCCGGGTGATGCTCTGGTTGATTTCAGCCGCTTTCTGATCAATACCACCGTCGGCGTGCTGGGAATTTTTGATGTGGCTGGGAAAATCGGACTTGAGCGACAGTCTGAGGATTTTGGTCAGACCCTGGCACACTGGGGGGTCGATTCTGGCCCTTATCTGGTCTTGCCCTTTCTAGGCCCTAGCACGGTTCGCGACGGTCCCTCCCGTCTGGCCGATGGCTATGTATCCCCCTTGCGTGAAGTCGAGCCCTTTACGGCTGACCTGGGGCTGATGTTGCTCGATCTGGTGCAAACCCGGGCCAAGCTCCTGGGTAGTGAAGACCTGATGAGCGGTGACCGATACACCTTCATGAAAGATGCCTACATGCAGCGGCGGGAGTTCCTGATCAACGACGGCGAGCTGCAAGACAGCTTTGGTGATGAAGACTTTGAGTCTTTTGATTTCTAAGCCAAGAGGGCGGCTGTGAATCCTACACAAGCTTGTTGCTTGCCACGCTGTGCGAGGGTGAGTAAAACAGCGAAATGAGCAGACCACTTCGCCATCGGCTGTTACTGATACAACAGGCCGATGATATTCACCAGCAGTTGCTGGGCGCCCTTGAGGCGCTGCAGGTAGAAGTGCTGTGTGTCACCGATAACCGGCAGGCCCTGTTAGCATTTCGCGAGGAAGATATCGATATCGTGATGATTGATATCGATTTGCCCGGCGGCCGCGGTATTGACCTGTTGGACGAGATGGCGGCGGACCCCCGTGAGCTTCCACTGATTGGCGTGTCCCGCCGTAACAGTCTTGCAGATGTTCTTGCGGCAGTTCGTCATGGCGCTACCGACTACCTGTTGTTGCCTCCCGAAAGCCACGATGTGATCCGGCATGCGATGGAGCGCGCGGTAGAGCGCTGTGAATTGAAACGCGAGAACCTCGCGTACCGGCAAAAGCTGGAAAACGCGAACCGCGAGTTGCTGGAAAGCCTTACCCACCTTCAGCAGGACCAGCAGGCCGGTAAGCATGTTCAGCAGTTACTGCTGCCCGATACCCCCAAAGACATCGAAAACTATCGCTTTTGCCACTTTATCCTGCCGTCGCTCTACCTGAGTGGCGACTTTGTGGATTATTTTCTGGTCGGCGAGGATCACGCGGCCTTTTTTGTTGCCGATGTATCCGGCCACGGTGCCAGTTCTGCGTTTGTGACGGTGTTTCTGAAAAACCTGTTTGCGCGCAAGCGCAGTGATTTTCTGCACCGGGGCTCAACGGCCATTCTGTCGCCGGCAAAAATGCTGGCGATAGCCAATCGCGAGCTGCTGGAAATGGGTATCGGCAAGCACGTGACCCTGTGTGTCGGCGTGGTCGACCTGAAGTGTAACCAGCTTTGTTACTCGGTAGCGGGCCATCTGCCGGCGCCGGTGCTGAGTGTCGATGGTCATGCCACCTTCCTGCCGGATCATGACATGCCGGTAGGGCTGTTTGCAGAGGCGAGCTTCACTGATCACATGATCAGCTTCCCGCCGGGTGCCGTGCTCACGCTGTTCTCTGATGGTATATTAGAGGTGTTGCAGCGAGACAGCCTGGCGGAAAAAGAGCAGGCCTTGCTGGACTTGCTCAGTCGTGGACAGTGCTCCTCGACCGAGTTGGCAGAGTCCTTTGGGCTGACGGAGTTGAAAGAAGCTCCCGATGATATTGCGATTTTAGTGGTTTGCAGGTTATAGGCGTATGCAGCCCGGAAAAATTCTGGTGGCCGAACAGGATGGCGCCTACGTCATCAAGTTGATTGGTGATGTGCGCCTGACGCTGTGCACAACACTGGACGAGTTCTTCGATGAAATGCTCGGCAGCTGTGGCTTTGCCAGCGTGGTGGTAGATCTTGCCGATGCCAGCAATATTGACAGCACCACGCTGGGGCTGTTGGCGAAGCTGGCGATAAAAGCCAAGCAGCGTTTCGCTTACGTTCCTGTCATCCTCTCCACCAACCCTGACATCACGCGTGTTCTCGACAGCATGGGCTTCGACCGGGTGTTTCAGATCCGTGAAGAGCCATTGCTCGATGATGAGGATTTGGGAGAACTGCCAGCCCTGCCGGACAGTGAAGACGGCGTGCGCAAGCGGGTCTTGGAAGCCCACCGTATCCTGATGGGCCTGAACGAGGGGAACCGGGCTAAATTCCGCGAGCTGGTTTCTCTTCTTGAAGGGCAGTGTTACTGAGCGTTTGCAGACCGTCTTACTGGTTGTTTTCGCTGATATTCATGGCGTCGCACACCATTAGTTTGGCGCGGATGAATTCGCGGTGGGGCAGATAGATCAGTTCGGCAATTTTGCGAATCACATGCTCTTCGTATTTGTCGATACGGCCGTCCTCTGCGGCGACTTCCCACAAGGCTTTGACCAGACTGAATTTCTCATCGTTGCTGCAGTTGTCGTTAATGTAGCGCGTGAAAGGGTACAGTGAGGTGGTGTCTTTGCCTTGTTCCTGAGTACGGGCCATGAAGGCTTCGATCTCGCCGCTTTCCAGGTGGAAATGGTTCACCATCAGCTCACGAATTTTCTCCAGCTCAGCGTCATCCTGCTGGTAATCAGATTTGCTGACCTCAAGCAGCAGCGAGGCCGCCGCCAGTTGCAGTGACATATTGTCGTCCTGCTTTGCCGGGTCGTCGTCGCTCAGCAGGTTTTTCAGAAACTCAAACATCGCCCCATTCCTTCAGCAGGGTTTCCAGTTTTCCCTGATCGGCGGCAAAGGCGCGGATGCCTTCAGCCAGCTTTTCTGTTGCCATCGCATCTTCGTTCATCGCCCAGCGAAACGCGGATTCGTTCAGATCCAGCTTGTCGAGGTTTGGGAAATCCGCGTCGGCGGAGAGTCGCTGTGGCAATTCACCGCTATCTGCATCCAGTTCTTCCAGCAGTGCCGGACTGATCGTCAGCCGGTCGCAGCCTGCCAGTGCTTCAATTTCGCCGATATTCCGGAAGCTGGCACCCATGACAATGGTTTTGTAACTGTGTTGCTTGTAATAGGCATAGATAGCCGAAACTGAGCGTACGCCGGGATCCTCATCTGCGCTGGCGGGACTGTGGCCGCGTGCGACATGCCAGTCGAGAATTCGGCCGACAAAGGGTGAGATCAATGTGGCGCCAGCCTCTGCACAGGCGGCGGCCTGGGCAAGACTGAACAGCAAAGTCAGATTGCACTCAATGCCGGCTTTTTCCAGCTCAGCGGCGGCCTGAATACCTTCCCAGGTGGAGGCGATTTTGATCAGCAGCTTGTCTCTGGACACGCCAGCCTGTTCATACAGCGCTACAATCTGGTGGGCTTCTTCTATGGTTGCACGGGTATCGAACGACAGGCGAGCGTCCACTTCGGTGGATACCTTGCCCGGCACCAGTTCGGTAATTTCGCGGCCAATGGCTACCGCTAGGCGGGTACAGGCGCGTTTCAGGGCGATGGCATGGCGCTCACTGCGCAATTCTTCAGCGACCACTTGGTCGATCAGTTCGCGATACTGGGGCAGTTGAGCGGCTTTCAGAATCAGTGAGGGGTTGGTGGTGGCGTCGCGGGGAGTGAAGCGGCGAATCGCTTCAATGTCACCGGTGTCGGCCACGACGTCGGTCATGGCGCGGAGCTGTGCTAACTTGCTTTGCATTCCTGTGAGTCCTGTTCTTTTCGTTCCAGCTGCCGTTCGGCGAGCCGTTGCGCCGCCAGTTCAGTGATGGCCAGCGCTTCTTGCAGTACTTCAATGCCTGCTTCTTTGTGGTGTGCCTGTTGACTGATATGGCGGCGGAATTGTTTACCCCCCGGCTGCCCATTAAACAGGCCCAGCATATGCCGACTGATATGGTGGAGTCGGGTTCCGCGGCCAAGTTCCCCTTCGATATAGGGGTAGAGGGATTCTACGACCTCAACGCGTGACAGGCGGCGGGGTGATTCCCCATAAATGCGGGCATCCACCTCCAGCAGTGAATAGGGGCTGTGGTAAATACTGCGTCCCAACATACTGCCATCGACCTGTGACAATTGCGATAGCGCGTCGTCAATGCTCTCTATGCCGCCATTGATAATGACTTCCAGTGCCGGGAAATCGCGCTTCAGGCGATACACCATATTGTAATCGAGCGGCGGAATTTCACGGTTTTCTTTGGGGCTGAGGCCCTGCAGCCAAGCCTTGCGGGCGTGGACAATCACCGTGTTGCAGCCGGCGTCATGAATGCTGCCAACAAAATCGCGCAGCGGGCCGTAGCCTTCCTGGTCGTCGATGCCGATGCGGTGTTTGACGGTAATCGGCAGGGAGACGGCGTCCTGCATGGCTTTGACACAGTCGGCCACCAGTGCCGGGCGAGCCATCAGGCAGGCGCCAAAAAATCCGTTCTGGACGCGGTCCGAAGGGCAGCCGCAGTTGAGGTTAACTTCGTCGTAGCCCCACCGTTCGGCCAGCTTCACTGACGCGGCCAGTGCCGCTGGATCACTGCCACCCAGCTGCAGGGCCAAAGGGTGCTCGATGTCGCTGAAGTTGAGGTGACGTTCGGCGTCGCCGTGGAGCAGGGCACCGGTGGTGACCATTTCGGTATAGAGTACCGCGCGTCGGCTCAGTTGCCGCCAGAACACGCGACAATGTCGGTCAGACCAATCAAGCATTGGCGCAGCGCAGAAACGCCTGTCGAGCGCAGCGTGGCTTGATGGGGAGGCGGCTAAGTCGGTGGTGCTCATCGGGTCCGGTGGCTCTCAACGTTAAGGCTTGCTGTTATGGACTGCGCTCCGATTGTGGCGCGCAGTTGCCGGGGCAAGTTTATCAGGAAACCGGACAGGGCGTTCAGACCCTTGCGGAAGGCGGGCAGCTTAGAAAGGTACTCAATCTCAAGACAAATACCCAAGAGGAGATGATGTTTTACCGTGCTCCCCCGTATAATGTCGCCTCGCGCTGCGGTTGTCTGCAGCCATGACGTTAAACTGACAAGGTAAGAAGCTTTTCATGACTGTCCGCACCCGCATTGCTCCATCTCCCACCGGTGATCCACACGTAGGTACGGCGTATATCGCCCTGTTTAACTACTGTTTTGCCAAGAGTCAGGGCGGTCAGTTCCTGCTGCGGATCGAAGATACCGACCAGCAGCGCTCTACCGCAGCATCGGAGCAGGCCATTCTCGACTCTCTGCGTTGGCTTGGGCTGGATTGGGACGAGGGTCCTGATGTGGGCGGTAGCTGCGGCCCATACCGTCAAAGTGAGCGCAGTGACATTTATCGTGAGCACTGCGAGCAACTTATTGCCAAGGGGCTGGCATTTCGATGCTACCGCACTCCAGAGGAGTTGGATGCCCTGCGGGAGAGCCGTCGCGAGTCGGGGCTGCATACCGCACTGAAGCCGTCCGACCTGAAGCTGAGCGACGAAGAAGTGCAGCGCCGTGACGCGGCGGGGGCGCCCTATGTTATCCGTATGATCGTGCCTGAAGGCGAGGGGCGCTGTGAAGTTGAAGACATGCTGCGCGGTAGCATCGAACTGGACTGGGGGCAGGTTGATGCGCAAATTCTGCTGAAATCCGACGGGCTGCCCACATATCATCTGGCCAATGTGGTTGACGATCACCTGATGGGGATTACCCATGTATTGCGCGGCGAGGAATGGATTAACTCGGCGCCCAAGCACAAGCTGCTGTACGAATATTTCGGCTGGGAAATGCCGGTGCTTTGCCACTTGCCGCTGCTGCGCAACCCGGACAAGAGCAAGCTCAGTAAGCGCAAAAATCCAACCAGCATTCTTTACTACCAACGCATGGGGTTCCTGCCGGAGGCGCTGCTGAATTATCTGGGGCGTATGGGTTGGAGCATGCCCGATGAACGCGAGAAATTCAGTCTGCAGACCATGATCGAGCACTTCGATATTCAGCGTGTCAGTCTCGGCGGACCGATTTTCGATGTGGAAAAGCTGCGTTGGTTGAATGGCCTCTGGCTGCGGGAAGATTTGGACGATGAGCAGCTTGTTCAGCGCTTGCAGGACTGGGCGCTGAACAAAGACATGCTGATGGCGCTGCTGCCGCATCTGAAACAGCGCATTGAGGTCTTCACGGATATTGCGCCGCTTGCGGCCTTCTTCCTGTCGGGCATGCTGCCGATCAGCAAGGACAGCTTCGCCGGCAGTGCGCTCAGCGAGGAAGAATTGGCGGAGATGCTGCAATGCTGTTTGTGGCGCTTGGAAGCCGAGCAGGACTGGCAGCGGGATGCGCTATTCAATGATCTAAAGGCGCTCGCGACGGGGCTAGAGATCCGGATGAAGGACTTCATGCCGCCGTTGTTTATCGCGATTGCCGGCACCACTGCGTCGGTATCGGTGGTGGATTCGATGGAAATTCTGGGGCCAGATATCAGTCGTGCACGCTTGCGGCACGCTGTTGAGGTGCTGGGTGGAGTGGGCAAAAAGCGGCTGAAAAAACTTGAAAAACGCTACCAGGCGGCGCTCAGTAGCCATAGCTAAGCTGCTGTGCATAAAGGTTTTTCGGCATACGCGGCGCGGCGATTAAAAAAATGCGCTTTTTTCTCGGCGGCGTGTTGACAAGGTTAGGGGCGAACCTTAATATGCGCAGCCTCTTTCGGGGCTATAGCTCAGCTGGGAGAGCGCTTGCATGGCATGCAAGAGGTCGGCGGTTCGATCCCGCCTAGCTCCACCAAACAAAAAACCGCCTACTAGGCGGTTTTTTTTTTGCCTGCGTTTTATCCTTTCTGCACGGAAGCGATTTTTTGCTGCTCAAGCCCTTGAGGCACTGCTAAACTGCCTCCATATAACAGCACTGGAATGTCGCGAAGCGATATTCAATAAGAGCGGAGTACAGAGATCGTGTCGACTATTTCCATCAGCCAGAGCCACGTAAAAAGCGAAGACGATGTGCGCGAGATGCTTGAGTCACTGGCTGAAAAGCTCAAGCATGAGTATGACGTCACGGCGCAGTGGCTCAGTGACCGTGAGCTGGAGCTGAAGCGCAGCGGCATAGAAGGGCGTTTAACGATGCTGAGCGGAGAGGTCAAAGTGGATCTTCGTCTGGGTATGCTAATGAGCCCGTTTAAGTCGAAAATCCGCGATGAGCTGTCCAGGGCAATGGCTGAAAAACTGGCCTGAGTGCGGCAATTCGTCGCATTTATCACAGCCCGGGAAATATTTTCAGATCTCGTACTCTAAGCAGCATCCATGTGTTTCGAGGAGATCGGAAAGCCAATGGCGTTTGTTAAGCGATTTTACAGAGCCGTGTCCCTATATCCACTGCTACTGCTTTTAGCGGGCATGCTTGCCAGTGCGTCCAGTCACGCACTGTTACCGGCGGCGATGAGCAACGGCGACCCCATGCCCAGTCTGGCCCCTATGCTGAAAAGCGTGAACCCGGCGGTGGTGAATATCTCGACATATACCACTCGAAGTGTTCAGCAAAATCCGCTACTTAACGACCCTTTCTTTCGTCATTTCTTCAATGTTCCCGAGCAGCAGATGCGCCCTCGCCAGCGCCGTACGCAGAGCGCGGGTTCGGGCGTTATTATCGATGCGGGTGCAGGAACTGTACTCACTAACCATCATGTCATTGATGGTGCGGACGAGATCACCGTAGCGCTTGAAGACGGCCGCAGTTTCAAAGCGGAGCTGATTGGCTCAGATCCCGATGTCGATATTGCGGTGCTGAAAATCGAGGCCAAGAACCTCAGCGAAGTCGAGCTGGCAGATTCTGACAAGTTACAGGTCGGCGACTTTGTGGTGGCGATCGGCAATCCCTTCGGTCTGGGGCAAACCGTGACAACCGGTATTGTGAGCGCCCTTGGTCGAACCGGTCTTGGGATTGAAGGCTACGAGAATTTTATTCAGACAGATGCATCCATTAACCCCGGTAATTCTGGTGGCGCTTTGGTGAACCTGCGGGGTGAGCTGGTCGGTGTGAATACGGCCATTCTGGCGCCATCGGGCGGTAATGTGGGGATCGGCTTCGCGATTCCTGCCAATATGGCCATGGCTAGCATTGAGCAGATTCTCACTCACGGTGAGGTGCGTCGCGGTCAGCTCGGCGTCATCATTCAGGATCTTACCTCTGAGCTGGCCGAGGCCTTTGATATCAAACCCGGTCAGCGCGGAGCGGTGGTGGCTGAAGTGCAGGAGGATTCCGCAGCGGATAAGGCCGGCATTAAAGCCGGGGATGTTGTTGTGGAAGTTGATGGCAAGGCCGTGCTGAGTTCCGCGCAACTCCGCAATGCGATTGGTCTGCGCCGTGTTGGTGACAAGGTGAAGCTCACATTGCTGCGCGATGGTAAGGAAAAAACCGTCAAAGCGACTCTGGAGTCGGCGAAGAAGCAGGTAGAGGCCGATCAGCGGGCGGTGCATCCACTGCTGGACGGTGTTGGCTTGAAAAACTCGGACGACAACAAGGGTGTGGTGGTTACCGAGGTTAAGGTCGATTCGCCGGCGGTCGGTAAGCTTCAGCCTGGCGATTTACTCGTATCTGTCAACCAGCGCCGTGTTCGCAGCGTATCGGAATTGCAGGCTGCCGCCGGGACGAATGCAGACGGGATGTTATTGCGAGTGATTCGCGGTCGCTTCGCCAGTTGGGTAGTATTGAAGAAATAGTCACAATGACTGCCGCGTTCGCGTGGCAGCCTATCGGAGGCTCGTATGATGAGCGTGTACCACCGTTATTTTCGCAGTCTGTCGCTGATCTGCGCTGCGTTGTTGCTGCAGGCCTGTGCCGGGCTGCCCGTGAGCCAGGATTACGATACCAGCTATGACTTCAGCGCGGTGACGAGTTTTGCGTGGTTGCCCCCCAAAACACCGCGCGAGGAGTTGAGCAGCAAACCGTTTGACGAACTGACACATCGCCGGTTTGTCGAGGCGATCGCTCAGAATCTGGGGCAGCGCGGTCTGCAGCAGGTGGAGCCTGAAAATGCCAGTGTGCTGATCAGCTATCACCTCAGTTCTGAAGACAAGATTAAAGTGGACAGCTTCGGTTCGTGGTACAGCCATTTTGGCTACTACCCCTGCTATCACTGCGGGTTTTACCCCGGCTTCAACTACCATCATTTCCACGACAATGACCTTTGGGTGCGGGAATATACCGAGGACGAAGTCATTATTGATATGGTGGACCCGGTCAGCAAGCGGTTGATTTGGCGGGGGAGTGTGGCACGTAACCAGCCAACAATGGCGACGCCGATGGAGCGAGATCTATACGTTACTGAAACGGTGAATGCCATCCTGGCGAAATTTCCGCCAGGATCTGTATCGCCTTGATTTAGGTGGGAAAGCCCTTGCAACACCGAGGCCTTTCCACCACAATAGCGCCCCGCGATTGGCCGCGCTGATCGCTGTTTTATGGTGACCCCTCCGGTCCCCTCGCAACGATAGATAGCAAACCCCGCCAGGCCCGGAAGGGAGCAACGGTAGTTATCGACTCGTGTGCCGGGGTGTGGCTGGTTGGGTCGCCACCCATCTTTCTCTATCTTCGTGATTCCCCACTGATTTTCTGCATGAGCCGTATGTTTATGTCCATGCGGGGCTGGTGTATCCTTGGCGCTTGCTTTGAAGAGAGTCCCCAATGAGCTATCAGGTTCTGGCTAGAAAATGGCGCCCCAAGAGTTTCCGGGAAATGGCCGGTCAGAGTCATGTGCTCAAAGCCCTTATCAATGCGCTGGATCACGACCGTCTTCATCATGCCTACCTGTTTACCGGCACACGCGGTGTCGGTAAAACCACCATCGCACGTATTCTTGCCCGCTGTTTGAATTGTGAGCAGGGCGTGAGCTCCGAACCCTGCGGCCAGTGTCAGGCCTGCGTGGCGATCAATGAGGGGCGCTTTGTCGACTTGATAGAGGTCGATGCGGCCTCGCGCACCAAGGTGGAAGATACCCGTGAGCTGCTGGATAACGTTCAGTACACGCCGACTCAGGGTCGCTACAAGGTGTATCTCATCGATGAGGTTCACATGCTCAGTGCCAGCAGTTTCAATGCGCTGCTGAAAACGCTCGAAGAGCCGCCGCCGCATGTCAAATTCCTGTTGGCGACGACAGACCCGCAAAAGATTCCTGCGACAATTCTCTCTCGTTGCCTGCAGTTCAGCCTGAAAAACCTCAGTCCCGAGCGCGTGGTGGACTATCTCAAGCAGATTCTCGAAAAAGAGATGATTGCCTACGATGACGCCGCGCTGTGGCTGCTGGGACGCGCTGCTGATGGCAGTATGCGCGATGCTCTCAGCTTGACAGATCAGGCGATTGCCTTTGGCTCTGGCAAGCTGGGCGAAGACGATGTTCGCCAGATGCTGGGCACTATTGACCACGCGGCGGTACATCGCATTGTTCGTGCGCTTTCCCAGCATGATGGTGCACAATTGCTGGCCATTGTTGCCGATCTGGCGGAATTGGGTGTTGATTTCGCCGGTGTGGCCAGCGAGCTGCTGGTGGTACTCCATCGTTTGGCGATTGCCCAGACGGTGCCGGAAGGCTTGGACAACAGTCTGGGCGATCGCCAAGCACTGCTTGAACTGGCGCAAACGCTCAGTGCCGAAGAGGTGCAGTTTTACTACCAGATGGCCCTCCAGGGGCGTCGTGATCTGGGTTTGGCGCCAGAGCTTAGGGGCGGCCTGGAAATGTTGCTGTTGCGGCTGCTGGCCTTTAAGCCCGAAGGTGTAATGGCGCCGCCAGTGCACAGACTGCCCGCGTCTACCAGTCATGAGGGAGGCGAGACGGCTCCTGAAAAAAAGCCATTAGCGGCTGACTCAGGTGGCGAGCAATCGCCGCCTGAAACAGAGGCTGTGGCAGATCTGTCTGCCAGCGAGCGTGCAAGCCGGTTACAAGCTGACGTGTCAGAGTCCGCTGAAGCGGTGTCGACGCCGACCACCTCGGCGCCGAAGGCAGTACCGGCTCCGGAGCCCACCGTTGATACAGAGCCAGAGGTCGCGCCGACGACCGCCATGGCGAGTGGCGGGACGCAGCACTCGGCGGATGTGGGTGGTGAGGCGCCCCTGCCGGATGATTACGCCAACTGGGCGAATTATGCCGAGCAAGCCCCGGATTCACAGCCTGATTCGCGGATTGCGCCGGAGCCGCAGCTCGCACAATCGTCTGAACCGACACCTGTCACCGCGTCCCCGGCGAAGGCCGCGCTGGATGTGCTGGCCTCTCAGCATGTCCCGGAGCCAGTGCAGGATTCCGCGGCAGCAACGCCCTCAGCACAGCCCCGTGGTTCTGAACACCCGGCCGCAACTGATATCGGTGAGAAAATCTCCTTGGACGAGCTGGACGCCCGCTGTTGGCGCGAGCGCTTTGAGGCATTCCCTCTGCCCGGTATGCTGGGCAGTATTGCTGCACATTGCCAGATACATGAGCGTCTGGACTCCCGGCTGAGCTTTATCATCGGGGAGGCAAACGCCACCTTGCTGAACGACCGACAGGTCGAACGTCTTCAGGAACAACTTAGCGAGTACTTCGGCCAGCCGCTGAAAGTGACGGTAGAGCTGGGAGAGCCGCAGGAAGAGACGCCCGCGCAGTATCGCGCCAGGTTGCTGAGTGAGCAGTTAGCTGCGGCGCGGGTGGCCATCGAGTCTGATCCATTGGTGCTGCAGATTATTGAAGAATTTGGTGCGGAGCTGGAGCCCGAGTCGCTCAGCCTGCCGGGCCAGCGTGGGAGAGAGTGATGAAAGCCGACTTGAACGATTTGATGAAGAAAGCTGCCGAGATGCAGGAGAAGATGCAGAAGGCGCAAGAAGAGATGGCTAACCGTGAGGTGCTCGGTGAATCGGGCGCCGGTTTGGTGAAAGTCACAATGACCGGGCGTCACGATGTGCGCCGGGTAGAAATTGATCCCAGTTTGCTCACCGAAGACAAGGAAATTCTCGAAGACCTGCTGGCGGCCGCCGTCAATGACGCGGTACGCAAAGTCGAGGAGAGTAGCAAGAGTGAGCTGGGCGATATGCTGTCGGGCATGGGCATGCCCGGCGGATTCAAGATGCCTTTCTGATGGCCAATTTTAGCCCACTGATAGATGAGTTGATAGAGGCGCTGCGTTGTCTGCCCGGCGTCGGGCCAAAGTCTGCGCAGCGCATCAGTTTTCAGTTGCTTGAGCGCAATCGTGGCGGCGCCCAACGCCTCTCTCTGGCGCTGCAGAAAGCGGTTGACGAAGTGGGTCACTGCCGCAGCTGTCGCACATTGACGGAAGATGCTGAGTGCCGAATCTGCCGTGATCCCCGCCGTGACCAGCAGACAATCTGTGTGGTCGAGTCACCCGCGGATGTACTGGCTTTTGAACAGGGCGGTGACTATCGCGGACTGTATTTTGTGCTGATGGGACGGTTGTCGCCCATTGACGGCATCGGTCCCGAGGAGATCGGTATCGATCGCCTGGTTGAACGTGTACAGGCACTGTCGGTCAAGGAATTGATCCTGGCAACCAATCCCACCGTTGAGGGCGAGGCGACCGCTTTCTATATCGCCGAAGAAATGCGACGTCTTGGTGTCGCCGTCAGTCGCATCGCGCACGGTGTGCCACTGGGTGGTGAGCTTGAGTACGTCGATAGCGGCACCTTGTCCCACGCTCTGAAGGGGCGTCAACGCTTTGACTGATTCAACCGTATATATCGAAAAACAGGCAGATTTGAATGCCGCGTGTGAAGCGTGGCGGCGCAGCAGTTTTGTCGTGATGGACACCGAATTTATCCGTCGCGATACCTTTTACCCGATAGCCGGTCTGATTCAGGTGGGTGTGCAGGGACAGGTCTACCTGATTGACCCGCTGGGCATCGACGATTGGGGGCATTTTAGAACGCTGCTGGAAGACCCCGCGGTGGTCAAAGTCCTGCATTCCTGCAGTGAAGACCTGGAAGTCTTTGATCGTCTCTGTGGTGCTATCCCATCGCCCTTGTTGGATACTCAGATCGGTGCCGGGCTGGCGGGAGTCGGTGAGGGGCTGAGCTACCAGAAGCTGGTGGCGCACTATCTGGATATTGAGGTCGACAAGGGTGAGACTCGCTCCGACTGGCTGCAGCGCCCCTTGACTCAGAGCCAATGCCACTACGCCGCGCTCGACGTGGAATATCTTCAGCGTATCTACCCGATGCTGCGCGACCGCTTGGCCTCGCTGGGGCGTTTGGACTGGTGGCAGGAAGACAGTGAGCGAATGATTGCCCAGGCGAAAGCCCCCGCGCCGCCAGAGGAATACTACCTCCGTAATAAATCCTTGTGGAAGCTCAAAGGCCGTCAGCGCTTGGCGCTTAAGGTAGTGTGCGCCTGGCGTGAGGAAGAGGCGCGTCGGAGAGATATGCCTCGCGGACGGATTTTCAAAGATCCGGTCTGTTTTGAGCTGGCGCGCTGTCTGCCGGAGAGCCGGGGAGAACTGTCGCGAATCAAGGACCTGTCACCGGGGAGTATCCGCCGCTACGGCGACACGCTGATAGCCTTGCTGGACGAGGTTCGCGACGCACCGGAAAGCGCTATTCCAGCCGCTGGCGATCGCCCGCTGACATCAGCACAGAAAGCGGATTTGGGGCGACTGCGCCAGCGTGGCGACGATATCGCGCAGCAGCTGGCAATGCCTGCTGGCTTATTGTGTCGCCGTCGCGACCTGGAAGCGCTGGTGCGCGAAGGACGGGTGCCGGAAAGTATGGGAATATGGCGGCAGTCGCTGCTGGCGGAGCCGTTGCTGGCGGCACTGGAGGAAGAATAATGCGTCGAATCTGCAGCATATATCGCAGTGCCAAGCGTGAGGGTATGTACCTCTACGTCGATAAGGCAGAGGGCTTGGAGCGGGTGCCGGAAGCCTTGATGGTGAAGTTTGGACAGGCTGAGCACGCTATGACGCTGCTTATTGATGAAGGGCGAAAGTTGGCTCGGGCCGATGCGGCGAAGGTGTTGCAGGATATCGCCGATAACGGATTTTACCTTCAGCTACCGCCGGTTGACGAGCCTGCGCTCAACCCACGGGAAGACCGTTGATTGCCCGTCGACAGCAGCCTTTCTGGGAGTATAAAACGCTCGCAGAACTGAGCGATCAGGAGTGGGAGGCGCTGTGTGACGGTTGTGGACGCTGCTGCTTGCACAAGCTGGAGGACGAGGATAGTGGCGAGCTGGCATTTACCAATGTGGCCTGCCGTTTGCTCGATCTCAAGAGTGGCCGTTGCGGCGACTATAGCCACCGGCAGCAGCGCGTGCCGGGTTGTGTCAATCTTCGCAAAGAGCTTGCCGACGTCGCCTACAGCTTGCCGAGTAGCTGCGCCTACCGCCGTATGCATGAGGGCAGGGGGCTGGCTGAATGGCACCCGCTGCGCAGCGGCGATGAGCGCGCCATGCGAGCGTTGGGCATTTCGGTGGGTGGCCGCTGTATCAGTGAGAGCGAGGTCGCGGAAGCGGACTTCGAAAACCACATTATTCATTGGATTGATTAGGGAATCGTATGATCGATCAAAACGACTATGCCCTGGCGTGGCAGGTCTACCTCGGTGTCGGGGTGATTGCTCTGTTGCTTTGGTTGCTGCTGTTGCGCGCCTACCGGCTGACGGGGCTCAAACTGTGGGCCTTGCTGGCGGTGGCGGCACTGGTATTGCTGCCGAGTCATCACCCTGATGTGGCTGGCCTGTGGATGCCGGCCACCATTGGCGCCTTACTGAGCCTGATGACTGGCGGTATCGAGTCGGCGATGGCGTCTTTGATTATTATCGGTGCCGGGCAGATTGCCGCACTGGTTCTGGCGATTACCTGGACGCTGATTGCGGCAAAGAAAGCGCCGTCAACTCCGACTAAGCCCACGCCAGCGAGCAGTGAACGGGTGGAGCCGCAGCTCTAGCGTTTGATTTATTGCACTGAGCTGCTTCCCGTGTTGCCGCTGCACTTGCTGTCAGCCCACGTGGCAAGTAGGCTTCGCGGTGATGTGATTTACGTGAAGAGGTTTGAAACAGGGCGTACCCGCCTTCGAATCTCATGTTGAACGACGACCCGGACGCACCGGGTCAGCCGAGCAGGATACATTGATGAAATTTACCGGTACGGATTCCTACGTCGCTACCGACGACCTGAGTATGGCTGTTAATGCAGCCGTGACCTTGCAGCGTCCGCTGTTGATCAAGGGGGAGCCCGGCACGGGTAAAACCCTGCTGGCCGAGCAGGTGGCATCAGCACTGGGAATGAGGCTGATTCAATGGCATATCAAATCCACCACGAAAGCCCAGCAGGGCTTGTATGAATACGACGCGGTATCACGCCTGCGGGATTCGCAGCTCGGCGATGACCGGGTTCACGATATTGCCAACTACATTAAGCGCGGCAAACTGTGGGAAGCCTTCGATGCCGATGAGCAGGTGGTGCTGCTGATTGATGAAATCGACAAGGCAGATATCGAATTCCCCAACGACCTGCTGGTCGAGCTGGACCGTATGGAGTTCTTTGTCTACGAAACCAGCGAAACGGTAAAAGCTAAGCATCGTCCCATCATTATCATCACCAGTAATAATGAGAAAGAACTGCCTGACGCATTCCTGCGTCGCTGTTTCTTCCACTTTATTAACTTCCCCGACCGGGAAACCATGGAGAAAATCGTCGACGTGCATTACCCAACGATTTCCCGTGATCTGGTGCAGGAAGCGCTGGAAGTGTTCTTTGATGTACGCAAAATTCCGGGCCTGAAGAAAAAGCCGTCCACGTCTGAGCTGATCGATTGGTTGAAGCTGTTGATGGCCGATGATATTCCCGCAGAAATTTTCAAAAACCGCGACGCCAGCAAGGCCATTCCGCCACTCTATGGTGCGCTGCTGAAAAACGAGCAGGATGTTCATCTGCTGGAGCGCCTGGCGTTTATGCATCGCCGCGAGAACCGCTAAGCCATGTTGGTGCAATTCTTCTACGGCCTGCGTAATGCGGGGGTGCCGGTCAGCATTCGAGAACTGCTGGACCTGATGGCCGGGCTGGAAGCGCGTTTGGCGTTTATGGACGTCGATGAGTTTTACCAGCTTGCCCGCGTGTGCATGGTCAAGGATGAGAAATACTACGACCGCTTCGACAAGGCCTTTGCGGCTTATTTTAACGAGCTGTCAACGCTGGACGACGTGATCGAGGCGCTGATTCCCGACGACTGGCTGCGCACTGAGTTTCTCAAGCAGTTGAGCGACGAGGAAAAAGCCAAGATCGAGTCTCTGGGCGGTCTCGATAAGTTGATCGAGGAATTCAAAAAGCGGCTGGAAGAGCAGAAGGAACGGCACGAAGGCGGCAATAAGTGGATTGGCACCGGAGGAACATCACCCTTTGGTCACGGTGGCTATAATCCCGAAGGCATCCGTATCGGCGGCGAGAGCCGCAACAAAAAGGCGGTTAAGGTTTGGGAAAAGCGCGACTTCAAAGATCTGGACGATTCGGTCGAGCTGGGCACGCGGAATATCAAAATTGCCTTGCGTCGCCTTCGCAAATTTGCCCGCAGTGGCGCGGCTGAAGAGCTGGATATCGATGACACCATTTCGTCCACTGCGCGCAACGCGGGGCTACTGGATTTAAAAATGGTGCCCGAGCGGCACAATGCGGTCAAAGTGCTGCTGTTCTTTGATGTTGGCGGTTCCATGGATCCGCATATTCGCGTTTGTGAAGAACTGTTCTCCGCCGCACGCACCGAGTTCAAGCATATGGAGTATTTTTACTTCCATAACTTCCTGTACGAATCGGTGTGGAACAATAATATTCGCCGCCACAGTGAGCGAATTCCCTTGCTGGATGTACTGCATAAATACAGCAGCGATTACAAAATCATCTTCGTAGGCGACGCTGCCATGTCTCCCTACGAAATTCTCCAGCCAGGCGGCAGTGTCGAGCATTGGAACGACGAAGCGGGCGAAGTGTGGATGCGTCGCCTGCGAGACACCTACGACAAGGTGGTGTGGCTCAATCCGGTGCCCCCGGAAGACTGGAGCTGGACCCATTCCATTGGCCTTACCGAAGAGCTGATGGAAGGGCATATGTACCCCATGACACTGGCGGGTCTGGAAGAGGCCATGGCTTATCTGGCCCGCTGAGGCCTCAGCCGCGTGCGGCGGCTGAGAATGCCAGCAGTGCGGCTGTCACCGCGACATTGAGCGACTCGATGCCATTGGCCATCGGAATTTGCAGTCGGGCGTCGCTGATCTCCAGTGTCTCCCTGCTGACACCCTCGGTTTCATTCCCCAGAACAAAGATCCGACTCTTACCCGGTGACAGCTCAAACAGTGAGTGTTGCGCGTGGGAAGACAGGCACAGCACTTCAGCGCCATCCTCTTGCAATCGTCGTAGTTCGGGCAGCAGGCGGTCGCAGTGGTAGAGCGGGCAGTTAAATACGGCACCGGCGCTGGCCTTGATGACCAGCGGTGACAGGCTGGTGCCACCCTTGCGGGGCACAATCAGGCCGTCGATGCCACTGGCCGCCACTGAGCGGATAATCATGCCGAGATTCTGCGGATTACTCACGCCATCTAAGGCGATGTAGCAGGGTGACCCTTGCTGCAAGGTTTCGGCGGTGATTGCGGTGGTCGGATGGTAGTCTGCCAGCTCCAAATCGGCGGCAACCCCCTGGTCCTGTTTGCCATTCTTGGAGATTCTCGACAATGCCTTGCGGTCGTGCCAGGCGAGCTGGATCCCTTTCTTTTCTGCCAGTGCAAGAATTTCTGCAACAATACCGTCTTTGCGGTTGCTGTCGGCCAAGTGGAGTTTGTACACCCTGAGGCGCGGATTCTGTAGTGCCTCGAGGACGGGTTTACGTCCGTAAATAGTCAGAAGTTGCTGGAAAAACTGCTTTTTCTCAAGGTATTGCTGGCGATCGTCGCTCATTGCCTGTGGGGTGCTCATTCAGCGTGGTGGCCGGGAAAGCCCAGTGTTGCCCGGGCAGCCTCAGTAATCCGCTCTGCGGCATGCTGCAGGCGTTGCGCAACGGCAAGTATATCCTCGGCGCTAATGGGGTTGCTAATGCTGCCCGCTGAAATAACGAGCTCTGGCTCCTCTCCGTCGCCAAATACCGGGACAGCGATATTGGCAACGTGATACCGCCGACCTTTTTCTATGCGGTCCAAGTGGTAATTGCTTTCGCAGAGCTGTTCCCGATAGCGGCGAGCATGATCTGCCACTTCCTCAAGGCTCCAGTTTTCCTTGGGCTTGGCCAGTTCCTGTTCAAAGCGCCGCTCCGCATCACTAATCAGCGTGACCTCAAAGCCCCGCGCTCGAATGCCAATCACGGAAATGCGCAGTCGCTTATCCAGCTCCTCGTCCCACTCTCCGAGATGGGCCTGTGCCGCATGCAGCCATTGGTTGAGCTTGCCGGCGGATGACCAAGCAATAAAGCAGGCGCCCAGGGGGGCAATGGCCGGTAACCTCAGTCCTTGCTGGTAAGGGAAGTGTAATGGTTGAGGGATGCCGTAGTTGGCCAGCAAGACCAGTTGTTCTCCACTGCGCCCCAATACGCCACAGCCCAATTTCAGTTCCCGTCCGAGGGCTTCCAGTTCAGGTCTTGCGAATTCCAGTACCGGGAACTGTGCGAATGCGGCAATGCCTGCCGCCGCAATGCTTGGACCGAGGCGGTAGGCCTTGCTGCGGGGGTCCTGGGCGAGAAAACCGTATCGGGCCATGGTGCTGAGGATGGCGTGACATGTGGCTTTGTTCAGCCCCAGTATCCGCGTTAGCTCGGTGAGGCCAAAGGCTTTACTGGGGTGGCTCATGAACAAGTCCATAATCGCCAGCACACGAGCAGTGGGTTTTGAAAACACGGGAAGGGGCCCTTTTGGTTAACGGATCTGTCGCTATTTTACGGAATATTCAGGCTGAGGCACGTGCAGTTTTCGTTTGATCTTGGTGCGCTGCATTCTGCAGAGAAATAAAATGGTGCACAAATGATTTGTGTTGGCCTGTAATTTGCTTTGTTTCGGTGCGGAATGATGGGTTGCGTGCGTTGTTATTGCGCAATGCTCATCCTGCTTTCATGAGTTGAATTTATAACATTATGAAAATAAAGGAAAAAGTTATCCTGTTAAGTGCGCCTTATCAGGGCCTCCGGGGAATTGGGCAAGGGGCCATTTATTCTGCGGGTGCTTTATTGTGGTGCATGGTAATAAAAAGGTGCGATTTTACTGCACATGCGTTTTAGGAGAACCGGATGAGAACACCGCTTTCACGATTTACGCCTGCTTTTGTAGCGTTTTTTTGTGCGCTGGCTGCAGGGCCGAGCCATGCCGATAGCCTGAGTGGCGCGAATACCGCATGGATTCTGACCTCGACGGCCCTGGTATTGTTTATGACGCTGCCTGGGCTGGCGCTGTTTTACGGTGGCCTGGTTCGAAGTAAGAATATTCTCAGCGTGCTGATGCAATGTTTCAGTATTACCTGTGTGGCCTCGCTGCTCTGGTTTGCCGTCGCTTATAGCATGGCCTTCAGTGATGGCAATGGCTTTGTTGGCGGGCTGAGTAAAGCGCTGTTGGCGGGTATCGGCGAGGACACTCTCAGTGGCGACATTCCCGAGACGGTGTTTGTCATGTTCCAGATGACCTTTGCGATTATTACCCCGGCGCTGATCGTCGGCGGTTTTGCGGAACGCATTCGCTTCTCCGCAGTGATGATGTTTTCGGCGCTTTGGTTGCTGGCGGTTTACGCCCCGGTTACTCACTGGGTCTGGGGTGGCGGTTGGCTGGGGCAGATGGGCTTGCTCGATTTTGCCGGTGGCACTGTTGTCCATATTACCGCAGGTGTTGCGGCACTGGTTGCCGCTATGGTGCTTGGGCCGCGTAATGGCTTCGGCCAAATGGCCTTGCCACCGCACAATCTGACCATGACTTTCACCGGGGCTGGCATGCTGTGGGTTGGCTGGTTTGGTTTCAATGCCGGCAGTGCACTGGCCGCCAACGGGGATGCAGGCATGGCCATGCTGGTTACCCACCTCTCGGCAGCCACTGGCTGTTTGACCTGGTCGTTTATTGAATGGCTGCGCTTTGGCAAGCCCAGCGCGCTGGGCGCTGTCACCGGAATGGTGGCGGGGCTTGGCACCATCACTCCCGCGTCGGGCTATGTGGGGCCAGCAGGTGCGGTCGTGATCGGTCTTAGTGCGGGCATCGTCTGCTTCTATTGTACCCTTTGGCTCAAGCAGGTCCTGAAAATTGATGATTCGCTGGATGTATTTCCGGTACACGGTGTTGGCGGTATTCTCGGTACTTTCCTGGCTGGGATTTTTGCCAGCGCGGAGCTTGGCGTATTCAGCGGTCAGGGTCTGGCAGACGGCGTCAGCATCGCTCAGCAGTTGAAGGTGCAGTTGATTGGCATTGGCGCCACGCTGGCCTATACGGCAATTGTCAGCTTTATCTTGTTTAAACTGGTGGACGTTGTCATCGGTTTGCGTGTCAGCGCTGACGAAGAATCGGAAGGTCTGGACCTGACAGGCCATAACGAGGTGGGGTACGATCTTTAAGTCGTCATCTGCATCGTTGAGAGCCCGGCGTTTGCCGGGCTTTTTTGTTTCTGGAGCCCTGAATGCGAGCGTTTATTCTGTATGGCACTTCTGCCTGCCACCTCTGTGAATTGGCGGAGGCGGTGCTGGCCAATGTGCTGGCTGTGCAGCCAGACTGGCAGATTGAACTGATTGATATTGCTGATCGCGACGAGTGGATTGCGCAGTACGGAACGCGAATTCCGATATTTGCCGAGGGAGAGCGTGAGCTCGACTGGCCCTTTGATGAGGCTGCCGTGCTGGCCTTTGCCGGAGATGCGTTGTGAACGTGTCCGCATTGTGGCGTTACCCAGTGAAATCGCTGACTGGAAACAGTGAGCGGACGATGACGCTGGATCGACGGGGACCGGCAGGTGATCGTCGCTGGATGCTGGTGGATGAGCGGGGGCATTTTCTGACCCAACGGCAATTGCCGTCAATGTGTCGGCTTCACGCCGAGGAGCAGGCTGGCGGCGTGTTGCTGCGTCATCTCGACCGCGGTGAGAGCATCTGGCTTGAGAAGCCCTGCGGAGCTAAGCCCGTGCGAGTGGTGGTGTGGGAGGATAGCTGTGAGGCCTTGGATGCGGGGGAGGCCGCCGCGCAACGTCTGTCGGCATGGTTGGGGCAGCCGGTGAGACTCTGCTATCAGCCCGACGACAGTGAGCGACAGATTGACTTGACCTATGCGCGAGCGGGTGATCAGCTCAGTTTTGCCGATGGTTTTCCGTTTCTGCTGTGCACTGAAGCGAGTTTGCGGCTGTTGGAAGATGCCTATGGTGATGTCCTGGCGATGCAGCGGTTCAGGCCCAATATTGTGGTCGCCGGGACAACCCCGTTTGCTGAGTTGACGTGGCGCCGCTTGCGTATTGGTGATGTGGACTTCGACGTGGTCAAACCCTGTACGCGCTGCGTGATTCCCAGTCTCGATCCGGGAACCGGTGAGCGGCAGCGGGCAGTGTCACTGCTATTGCGTGACCATTGTAAACACGAGGACAAGATCGTCTTTGGTCAGAACCTGATTCACCGCAGCCTTGGCGAGATTCGCTGCGGTGATCCGGTTAGTGTTCTGGCGTAATCCCGGGCTCAGTTGAACTCGTCAACAGGACTGATACGGCGCTCGTGATTAGCCAGAATGGGCTTGGAAAGTTCCAGCTTTTCGCCGTACACCACACTGAATGCCAGCACATTCTTAATGTAGTCGCGGGTTTCGCCATAGGGCAGGTTTTCTATCCAGATGTCTGCCGGCATGTTGCCATTCTGGCGCATCAACACCCTTTCAACCCTCGAAGGACCGGCGTTGTACGCTGCGGTAGCCAAAATTCGATTTCCGCTGAAGCGCTTGAGTAGTTGACCAAGATAAAAGCCACCCATCGCGATATTGGTATCGGCGTCGAGCAGTTCGCTGCGTGAGGGTGTCGGTCGGCCCATCTGCCTGGCCAGTGTGCGTGCGGTGCCGGGCATAATTTGCATGACGCCGCGCGCACCAACGGGAGATCGCGCATCCTCGGCAAAAGCACTTTCCTGTCTGGCAATTGCATAAATCCATTTAGGATCAATTTCTTCGCGTGCTGCGGTTTGCATGAACTGCTCGCGATAGGCCATCGGGAAACGCAGCTCCAGGTCGTCCCATTCCCCCGCGCGAATAGCCGTGACAATAGCCTGGTGAGGCCACTGCCATTCCAGGGCTAATTGCCCCGCGGCGATTTTTTCGGCGGTATTGAGGCTGCGCATGGCGTAGTTCCATTCCAGTCTTGCCGTGTTCAGTTCACCCTGCCAGAACAGCTCTCGAGCGCGGATAACAGCGCTGTGCTGCCGGACTTCATCCAGCAGAGCGACATCCAGATTGCGGCGCTCCCCGAGCCGGTACTGCTGGTTGAGCAAATCGGCCGCCATGAAGCTGTAGTAGCCTCGCTGCGTAGCGAGGGTTCGCAGTATCTGGCTGGCATTTTCGGTCAGTCGTTGCTGTTTTTCCGTTTCGGCTCTGGCCCACCAGTATTGCCAATCCGGTTCAGCGCGTAGCTTGGCAGGCAGCAGGGCGATAAAGCGTTGAGCCGCTTCCCAGTCCCGGTCTTTCAGGGCGAGACGAATACGCCATTCGGTAAGGTAGGGATCTTCAAATGCAGGGTCATTTGCATTGATCCAGTCACGGGCGTAGTCCATGTCGCCGGCAATAATCTGCCGGGCAAACGCATCGCGAAGGGCGTAGTTTTGCTCGTTAGTAAAACCCAATTCCCGATCAAGCTGGTGCCACAGCGTATTGGCTTCTTCGAACTTGTTCTTGGCCAGGCGGCGCAGGCTCAGCAGCGCAAGGCGGCGGTTGTCATCCGTCGGCGCCATAGTAAAACCGCGTTGGTAAAGCAGGGCCGGGTTCTCTAATAGCTGGATTTCAGCGTCGCTGCCGGGAACTTTGCGCAACAGGTAAATAGCAAGGCTGTGCTGCCCGGCTTCAATGGCTAGCTGTGCGCGCTGCCAATGTTGTTGCCGGTATTCGGCGGTGGACAGGCTACTCAGCCATTGTTTTAGGGCGGGGTCGCAGGCGTCGGGGAGGGAACGGCCGGTCTGCCAGAGGGCTTCCGTTTCGGCGTTGGCGGTGCGGGTATCTCCTTGCTTGTAAAGGGCGCGCAGGTAATCGCAGCGCATAAACGACGGCGGATCCTGTCGGTAGTAGCGGACAAACTGTGCCCACTCACCGCGACGGCGGAGCTGGTAGAGCCAGGCAATACGAATGCGTTGACCAACAATCGTGTCGCGGTACTGCTGGAGGTAAACGTCGATAGTGCCGTGGGAGAGCTCGCTGATCTGTGCTTTGATCAGTTCCAGTTCCAGATAAGGGTAGAGGGCATATTGGTGCAATGCCGGGAGCAGGGCTTCTGCCTGCTCGCTGCGGCCGCGACTGATATTCTCCATGGCTTCGCGGTATAATTGCCGCTCCTTCGCCAGACTTTCAGCGTCGGCATGGGCCAGCGGCACTGCGACATAACACAGCGCAATGCTGAAGATTGTCGACAAGCAGGCGCGAATGATCATCCTTTTAACCCTGTAGGCGTGCAAAAACGTTCGGTTGATCCGATTCTCAAGACTAATATCCACGGAATTCACTATATGCCTTTACTCCGCGGCACTCAATTGCAGCACAGCATTGGGCAGCAGATTGTGCTCGACAACGCAGAAATCCAACTCGATGCCGGTGACCGGGTCTGCCTGGTGGGACGCAACGGCAGCGGTAAATCTACCTTGCTGCGAATGATAGATGGCAGTTTAGCGCCGGATTCGGGAGAACTCTGGCGCCAGCCGGGCATTCGCATCGCGCGGATGGAGCAAAATCTGGATTTTGCCTCGGCGGATGACAGTGTTTACGACGTGGTCGCGGACGGTCTCGCAGAAATTGGTGGCCTGCTGAAGCGCTACCACCACCTCACGCTTCAGGAAATGGATGAGGCTGCACTTCGCGAGCTGGAGAGTCTGCAAAAGCAAATTGAGACGCTCGATGGCTGGCGTTTTCAGCAGCGTATTGAGTCCACCTTAAGCCGCTTGGAGTTGGCGCCTGAACTGGCCATTTCCTCGCTGTCGGGAGGCTGGTTGCGGCGAGTATCGCTGGCACGTGCCTTGGTTGGCGAGCCGGATATTCTGCTGTTGGACGAACCCACGAACCATCTGGATGTAGAGGGAATCCTCTGGCTGGAGCAATGTGTGAGGGGTTTTGCCGGTTGTGTTCTGTTTGTGACGCACGACCGGGCGCTGATCGAATCGCTGGCGAATCGTATTATTGAACTGGATCGCGGAGCACTGAAAAACTATCCCGGCAGTTATCAGCGTTATCTGGAGCAGCGCGAGCACGACCTGGCGGTGGAGGCTGAGCAAAACGCGCTGTTCGATAAGCGCTTGGCTCAGGAGGAAACCTGGATTCGGCAGGGTATCAAGGCCCGCCGCACCCGCAACGAGGGTCGAGTCCGCGCCCTGGAACAGATGCGCCGCGAGCGCGCCCAACGCCGGGAGCAGCAGGGACAGGCGAGCCTGACGGTGAATGTCGGCAACCAGACGGGAAAAATGGTTGCTGAGTTAACGGATGTCAGTTATCGGGTTGCCGACAAAACGCTGGTTAAAAACTTTAACCTGCTGATTAGTCGCGGCGACAAGCTGGCATTGATTGGGCCCAACGGCGCTGGAAAAACGACCCTGCTTCGGCTGGTCCTCGGTGAGCTGGCGCCTCAGGAGGGGAGTGTGCGTCAGGGCAGTAATCTCCAGGTGGCTTACTTTGATCAGTTGCGGGATCGGCTGGATCCGGATGCGCGTGTTGTGGATATCGTCGGCCAGGGTCGCGAATCGGTCACGATCAATGGGCGGGATCGCCACATTATGTCTTATCTCGGCGACTTCCTGTTTTCACCGGAACGCGCCCGCAGTCATTTCGGTGTGCTGTCGGGCGGCGAACGCGCCCGAGTGCAGCTGGCCTGCCTGTTTACTCAGCCGGCTAACGTACTGGTGATGGATGAGCCGACCAACGATCTGGATATGGAAACACTGGAGCTGCTGGAAAGCCTGCTGGTGGAGTTTTCTGGCACCGTCTTGCTGGTCAGCCACGACCGGGCCTTTGTCGACAGCGTGGCGAGCAGTTGTTTGTTGTTTGAAGGCAATGGCCAGATCAGTGAGCACATCGGCGGTTACCGGGAAGTCGCTGCTTATCAGGCCCGGCAGGCCAAACAGCAACTGGGCACTGAAAAGAGCGCGGTGTCTGAGCAGAGCAGTACTGGTCCCAGGGCAGACGCGCCGGTAAAGACCGCGCCACGCAAGAAGTTGAGTTATAAAGATCAGCGGGAGTTGGATGCCTTACCAGAGCGTATTGAGACGCTGGAGGCGGAGTTGGAGTCGCTGGCAGAACTCAGCGCAAGTGCTGAGTTTTACCAGCAGGATGCCGACAGCATTGCCGATACCATGGCAAAGATGACCGCTTTGCAGGAAGAGCTGGACAGCAGCATGGAGCGCTGGTTAGCGCTCTCTGAATAAGCCGCTAGTCGTGCTCGCTACTGACGCGCACTGCGAGCACGTCGCATTTGGCGCCGTGTAGCACCGCATTGGCGGTGGACCCCAGCAGAAGTGCCAGTCCTTTGCGGCCGTGACTGCCGACAATAATCAGATCGCAGTCCAGCTCTTTGCATAGGTCGTGAATCTGGGCCTCGGGACGCCCGGTAAGCAGGTGAATCTTGTCGTCGGGGATGTCAAACTGCCCGGCGTATTTTTTCAGCGTCTCTTCGGCCTGTTGTTGAAGCTCTTCCTGAATGCCGGAAAAGTCCATGGGAATATCGCCGCCATATGCCAGGCTCAATGGTTCTACAACGTGAATCAGGTGAAGTTCGGCTTGGTGTTGCCGAGCCATTGCCGCCGCGCGCTTGACGACGGGAATGGCTTCGTCGGAAATGTCGACGGCGGTGAGAATACGCTGGTAATTGGCCATACAGCCTCCTTAAATCTAGCCAGTCGAAAAAAGGCTATTAACAACTATGCAGTTCGTGCTGTCCAGTGTGAGGCAGTTTTTTGAGGATAACCATGTTCTGGATCATCGCTTCGCTGGTTTTGGCATTCATGCTGGCCCCAATTCTCTGGATTGTGCCCAGCCCTCGGCAGCGCCGACAAATGCGTTTGCGCGAGCGTGCTCGGGAATTGGGCATTACCGTACAAATCGCCACATTCCCGCAAACCCGGCGCCAGCGAGTGAGAAAGGAAGAGGAATATCAGGGCTTGGCTTACTGCATGGCCTTGCCCAAGGCGCGTGCAGCAGAACGTTGGCGATTCTGGCTGGATGCAGCCGCTCGGGAGGGCGAGGAATTTACACCACCTGCCGCCATAGCGGCTGCGATGCAGCGCGTGGCTGGTGAACTGCCGAATGATTGCCGGGTCGTGGAAGCCGGAGGGCGAATGCTGCGGGTCTGGTGGCGCGAAGCCAATGCCGAGGTAGCAACCGTTGAGGCATTGGCGGATTTGATGAACCGAATGATCGACGAGGATTTTGCCGATGAACAGTGAATCGACGCTGGCGCCAGGCCGCTATCGCCACTATAAAGGAGGGGAGTACCGGGTTTACGGTGTGGCCCGTCACAGTGAAACTGAAGAGCAGTTGGTTGTTTACCGCCCACTTTATGGCGATGGTGACTTGTGGGTCCGCCCATTGTCCATGTTTACGGAAGCCGTGGAAATTGCAGGCAATACGCAGCCTCGATTTGCGTTGCTGGAAGCGGAAACGGCGGACATTGGTCACAACATCTCCTGATTGGCAGCGGGCTCGGCCTTGACCCATAGGGGTTGAACACTTATATATGTCGCCTCGCACGCTGGCGCGTCACACATTCGCATTTCGCAGATTAAGGGAAACATGGGCAAATCACTGGTAATTGTGGAGTCACCGGCCAAGGCCAAAACGATCAATAAGTATCTGGGATCGGATTTTGTGGTGAAATCCAGCGTTGGCCATATCCGCGATCTGCCCACCAGCGGTAGCGGCAGCAGCTCGGTTGATCCCAAGGAGCGCGCGAAAGCGGCTGCCTTGACCCGTAAAATGTCACCGGAAGAGAAAGCGCAGCATAAAAAGAAGAAGGCGCGTGAACAGCTGGTTGCACGAATGGGCGTTGATCCCGAGCATGGCTGGGAGGCGCGCTATGAAATTCTGCCCGGCAAGGAAAAGGTGGTCAGCGAACTGAAGAAATTGGCTGAAAAGGCCGACACCATCTACCTCGCGACGGACCTTGACCGCGAAGGAGAGGCCATTGCCTGGCATTTGCGTGAAGCCATTGGTGGTGATCAGACTCGCTACAAGCGAGTGGTGTTTAACGAAATTACCAAAAAGGCGATTCAGGACGCCTTTTCTCAGCCTACCGAACTCGATATCAACCGTGTGAACGCCCAGCAGGCGCGCCGTTTCCTCGACCGGGTGGTCGGGTATATGGTCTCGCCACTGTTGTGGGCAAAAATCGCTCGAGGGCTGAGCGCGGGACGGGTGCAATCAGTGGCCGTTCGTCTGATTGTTGAGCGCGAGAAAGAGATTCGGGCCTTTGTTCCCGAGGAATACTGGCAAATTCACACTGATAACAGCGCCGAGGCCGGCAGTCTGCGCCTGGAGGTGAAGAAGCAGGGCGATAATGCCTTCCGTCCCGGCAATGAGCAAAGTGCCATGGCGGCGGTCGAGGCCTTGCAAAAAGCCGATTACGCGGTAACCGGGCGCGAAGATAAACCCACGCGCAGCAAACCGGGAGCTCCCTTCATTACCTCCACCTTGCAACAGGCCGCCAGTACCCGCCTGGGCTTTGGTGTGAAGAAAACCATGATGCTGGCGCAGCGGCTCTACGAAGCTGGCTACATCACTTACATGCGTACAGACTCGACAAATTTGAGCAACGATGCCGTTGCCGCTTGCCGGGACTATATCAGTGAGCATTTTTCCGATCGTTACCTGCCGGACCAACCGCAGCGCTACTCCAGTAAAGAGGGGGCTCAGGAAGCTCACGAGGCGATTCGTCCCTCAGACGTCAACGTCGAGCCCACTCAGCTCTCGGGCATGGAGCGGGACGCAGAGCGCTTGTATACCCTGATCTGGCGGCAGTTTGTGGCTTGTCAGATGGCGCCTGCGGAATTCACCAGTACGTCGATTATCGTTAAGGCGGGCGACTTTGAATTGCGTACCCGCGGGCGCGTCGTTCGATTTGACGGCTTTATGAAAGTGCAGCCTCCCGCGGCCAGTAAAAAGGAAGAAGATCAGGAGTTGCCCGATGTGAAGGTGGGTGACGCATTGCAGTTGGTCAAGGTTGACCCCAGCCAGCACTTCACCAAACCGGCACCGCGCTATACCGAAGCGGCCCTTGTCAAAGAGCTGGAAAAACGCGGTATAGGTCGTCCGTCAACCTATGCGGCGATTATTTCCACGATTCAGGATCGCGGTTACGTCAAGGTGGAAAACCGTCGCTTCTATGCAGAGAAGATGGGCGATATCGTCACCGACCGTCTCGTTGAAAGTTTCAGTAACCTCCTCGATTACAGTTTTACCGCACGCATGGAAGAGTCGCTGGACAGCGTCGCTTCCGGTGATCGTAACTGGAAAGCGCTGCTGGACGACTTTTACACGGCGTTCACGGAAAGCCTGGAAAAGGCCGGAGATGACGACGGTGGCATGCGCAGCAATCAGCCTACCGAAACAGATATCTCCTGTCCGAAGTGCGGTCGCAATATGCAAATTCGTACGGCGAGTACCGGCGTGTTTCTGGGCTGCTCGGGCTATTCACTGCCGCCAAAGGAGCGTTGCAAACAGACCATCAATCTCGTTCCTGGCGAGGAATTTGTGCGCATCGATGCGGATGACGACGAGGCGGAATCCCGCGTACTGCGCAGTATGCATCGTTGCAAGATCTGTAACACGGCAATGGAAAGCTACTTGATCGATGAGCAGCGCAAGCTGCACATCTGTGGCAACAACCCGGATTGCAGTGGCTACGAGGTCGAGCGCGGCACCTTCAAAGTGAAGGGCTATGACGGTCCGGTCATCGAGTGTGATAAATGCGGGGCCGATATGCAGCTGAAAACCGGCCGTTTCGGCAAGTATTTTGGCTGTACCAATGAGAACTGCAAGAATACCCGCAAATTGCTGCGCAATGGGGAGGCCGCGCCGCCGAAAATGGACCCTGTGTCCATGCCCGAATTGCGCTGTGAAAAAGTGGATGATCACTACGTGTTGCGCGATGGGGCGTCAGGGCTGTTCCTCGCCGCCAGCGGTTTCCCCAAGAATCGGGAGACCCGGGCGCCTCTGGTAAAAGAAATCCTCCCTCATCAGGCGGAAATTGACCCCAAATACAACTTCCTGTTCTCGGCGCCTGCTGAGGACGACGAAGGTCGCGATACGGTGATTCGCTACAGCCGTAAGACGAAAGAGCAGTACGTACAGTCAGAAGTTGAGGGAAAACCCAGCGGTTGGTCAGCCTTTTATGAAGGCGGGAAATGGGTGGCGAGAGTCAAAGCGAAAAAGACCAGCCGTAAGACATCAGACAAATAGGGCGGGACAGCATGTCGTCAGAAACCTACCGAGGGCAATGCAACCTCCATCTGTTTCTTGCCCGACAGTATTTGAACCAACTGACCGAGGGCAGTCGGGAAGAGTGGGGAGGGCATTTCCATCGGGCTTGTCTTGAATCCTGTCTCTGGCAACTGCGGCTGGCTTACGAGAGCCATTTAGCGGATTTGCTATTCCAGCAACCCCGGTTTCAGCAGGCGATTCCTATCGGTCGTTATTCGGCCCGCGTCCTCTCATCAGGTGAGCATCCGCCGGAAATAGCGGAACTGGCTGACAGGGAAAGCCATGACGCGCGACTCAAATGGGTATTGGAATACGCGTTTATCAATGCGCCCTCTGCGGTGCAGGCATCTTCCGGCGCACTTATTGCTTCTTCTCGCGGTGAGGATGACTCGCTGCAACGGAGCTGGGAGGCCCTGGAGTTCCTGAGTGATACCGTGAACCGGCATCGGGCGACGCTGCAGGAATACTGATTGGCCGGAGATAGGCTGCCTTTGTTACACTACCGGTCAACCCCGTTGTTCGGGCAAGATCGACTCAAGGGATATTCTGTGCTGTCTTATTTAGAACTGGTTGAATTGGCAAATGGCGATATTGTGCTGCAGCGCTCTGAGGGCGATGAGCAGCCGTTGGTGACCATTCGCTTTTCTGATGAGACCCGCAAGCAGATTCCGGGCTCATGCCTGGAGCTGGCCAGGGTTATGGTGCAGGCGGGGCTGGAAGCCGCGCAGATCATCAGCGATGACGTGGAAGATGATGTCGATGATGATGAAGACGCCATTGACGGCGTGTTGCCTCAATCTAAAACCGTGCATTGAGCACGGTTTCCTTTCTGTATACGTTCAATTAATCCTGTAAGTGGATTACCAGACATTCGGCCTGACCTGCCTTTGCAGCTTGGGTTAGCAGTTGTCGCTCGGCAGCTCCCAGTGAGCCTTTCAGTAACACCGCGACGGTGTGGCTCTTTCCGCGCTCAAGGGCACGAGCAGCGATATTGCAGAGGCTGCCTTCATTTACAACGACTTGCAGGATGCGCTGTCCTCGTTCAGGGCTGTTGGCGTCCAGTAGCGGTTTGACCGGCCGATCTGCAACCCAGCAAAGCCAGCGCGGATCGGTGCTCCCGCAGAGCTGGCCCAGCATGGCGGACAGCAGAGTGCGCGACAGTTGCGCCTGGCTGCTAAGGGTGATTTCCGTAATGTGCGCGTTGTCAGCCGGGTGCTGCTGATCAAAAAGAGGGCGTTGTTCAAAAGCCATGTTCAGTTTCCTCGACGCAATACGCCTACGCTCAGGCCTTCGATAGCAAAGTCCTGTTCACGCAGGTCAACTTCAATGGGGGCGTAGTCCGGGTTTTCCGCAATTAACAGCAAGCGGTGGTTACTTTTCTCTTTCTGCAGGCGCTTAACGGTAACTTCGTCACCGATTCTCGCGACAATAATCTGCCCGTTATGGGCAACGGGAGTGCGGTGAACGGCGAGGAGGTCGTTCTCGAAGATGCCCGCATTGATCATGCTGTCACCGCGAACACGAAGGAAATAGTCTGCAGCCGGGGTAAACAAATTTGGCGAGATGGCGCAGTGATCTTCGATGTGCTCCTCCGCGAGGATAGGGCTACCTGCTGCCACTTGACCCACAATGGGGATGCCGAGTTCTTCCGGAAGACGGATGCCACGAGAAGCGCCGGGAATGATTTCAATGGCGCCTTTTCTCGCCAGTGCCTTGAGATGTTCTTCCGCCGCATTGGGCGAGCGGAACCCCAGCTCCTTGGCAATATCTGCCCGCGTCGGAGGGTAGCCTGTGTCTTCAATATGGCTTTTGATAAGTTCGAGAACCTGAGCTTGTCTGGCAGTTAGCTTTTCCATAATCGCGGTCTGGTTATCTATACAGTAACTGTGAGTATATACAGTATTTTATCCAGTGCAAGCGCTGCCCTGTATTTTCTGAAGCGAGGGTATGGTGTGAAGAGGCCCGCCCCAGTAAAGCCGTGGGCGGGCAGAGGGGGGAGAGGGTTTCAGTAGTCGTCAAAAAGGCCGTTGACGACGTCAGTTTCTATTTCGTGTAAGGGGTTGCAGAGTTGTTCCGGTATTAAGCCGTCGCCCCAGTCGCGGTAGTCGTCGTCGCTGAGCTCAAAGGCATTACGCCAGTCCTCGGGTTCTTCGATACTCTGCAGGGCGAGCTGTCGCCAACTCTCCAGATCATATTCGCAAATCTCGCCATCAATCATTTGCACTTCGATGGTGTGTTCCCGGTCGTCGATCGCAACGACTTCAAACTGCTGGTCAGTTTCAAGGTCTTTGTACCAGCTGCCAACTTGAGGAGCTATGCTCGCCATAACGCTTGCCTCCTTTCTTCGACTTTTGCACCAAGCTATCACTTCCCCTTGGGGTGTCCAGTCGGTATTTGCGCGTCGATAACCGTGGTTTCTCCTTAGTGAATTATTGGATGCATGGCGAAATCCAAGCGCTTTCAGAGGGATGGCTACCTAAGTTAAACTGCTTTTCCCATTTTGACCGCGCTTTTTTAGTGCAGCCAGCTATAACGGACGCGGTCATAACAAATAATCTGTCTAGCGCGGAGGAACTGCGGTGCTGTCTCAGGACTGGCTAAAGGGTGTGGAGTTTTCTAATTACCCATGGCTTACAGAAGTCTTTATCGTCGTCTTGATCATGCTGACGGCCAACTTATTCGTCGGACGACTGCTCAATAAGCTGGCGGAGAAATTTGCCAGAACGCACAACCTCTGGGACGACGCCTTGTTGCTGGCGTCTCGCAAGCCACTAATTCTGATGATTTGGGTCGTTGGTGCCAGTCACGTACTGGAGATTATTGGCGAAAGTACGGATGCGGATATCTTTTCGGCGCTACAGCCCTTCCGCGCGGTAGCGGTAATGGCGATTCTTGGCTGGTTTTTGGTCAAGCTGGTTCGAGAGATAGAAACAGGGATTCTGTCGCGGGAATATGGCGACGACGATGAGCCCATCGACCAGACAACCGTCATGGCGCTCGGCAAGCTGGTGCGCAGCGCGGTGATTATCGTCGTAGTGCTGATGATTCTGCAGAACCTTGGCTACAGTATCTCCGGGGTGTTGGCCTTTGGGGGTATCGGCGGGATCGCGGTGGGCTTTGCCGCCAAGGATTTGCTGGCGAATTTCTTCGGTGGGTTGATGGTGTATCTCGATCGCCCGTTTTCTGTCGGAGACTGGATTCGGTCCCCCGACAAGAATATTGAGGGGACAGTGGAAAATATCGGCTGGCGGCAAACCCGCATACGGACCTTTGATCAGCGTCCGCTTTATGTGCCGAATGCCACCTTCACGCAGATTTCGGTTGAAAATCCCTCGCGCATGTTGAACCGCCGCATATATGAAACTATCGGTGTGCGCTATGACGATGCGAAGCATATTCCGGCGATTATCAGCAAGGTCCGGGAAATGCTGGCCAACCACCCCGAAATTGATACCCGCAAGACACTGATCGTCAATTTCAACAGCTTTAATGCGTCTTCACTCGATTTCTTTGTGTATACCTTCACAAAGACGACGCAGTGGGTGAAATACCATGAAATTAAGCAGGACATCCTGCTGAACATTCTCGAGATTGTTCATGAGCTGGGGGCCGATGTGGCTTACCCAACCAGTACTATCAAAATGGACCCGGTACAAATAGAGCGTGTTGCTCGCGATGGCAGCGAAGCAGGAGACATTGAGAATGCCTAAAACGATTGCGGTGATCGGTGGAACGGGCTTGTGCGATTGGCCCGGCGCGGAGTTGTTGGGTACCCGCGAGGTGGAGACTGCCTACGGTGCCCCGAGCGCGCCGATTCATCAGATGAGATACAAGGGCGCGGAATTTCTGTTTCTGCCCCGTCACGGTGTGGGGCACTCGCTGCCGCCGCACGCGATCAACTACCGGGCCAATATTCAAGCGCTGAAAGACGCCGGTGCGGGTGAGATTATTGCAGTGAACGCAGTGGGTGGCATCAGTGAGCGCTTTGTTGCGGGGGTAATTGCCTTGCCGGAGCAGATTAATGATTACACTTGGGGGCGCGAGCACACGTTCTACGATGGCCGGGATGGCAATGTCCAACACATCGATTTTAGTTACCCCTATTGCGAAGAGTTACGCCTGCGATTGTGTGCCGCAGCCCAGACGGCGGATATTGATGTCGAGCCCTATGGTACCTATGCGGTAACACAGGGGCCGCGCCTGGAAACGGCGGCGGAAATTCAACGCTTGGCGCGAGACGGCAATGATATGGTGGGGATGACAGCCATGCCTGAGGCTGCGCTTGCCAGAGAGGCCGGGCTGGATTATGCCTCGGTGTGTCTGGTGGTTAATCCGGGTGCCGGATTGAGCGACACCCTGATTACGATGGAAGATATTCAGGCCGTTATCGATACCGGCATGCTGCAGGTCAAATCACTGCTGGCTCAGTGTATCCTCAGCCACGGTTGAAGTTTGGGGCTTGCTGATCATGATCAGCAGGCCAAACAGCGGGTTATCGATATAGTGAAGCTCATCGCTGCGCATGCGGCGTTCTTCACTCATCACTACGATCCGTTCTACCGGCTCGGCGCCTACCGGAATGACCGGTTGGCTGGGCGCGTTATCTTCAATACTCATGTCTGTGCCAGGGAATTCCACCAGTGCCTCCTGCGGGGGGAGGGTGTCTTCCTGCGGGATCTCCACTTCCTCGTCAATCGGCTGATGGCGGTTGGGCCGTCTGGGCAAGTAGTAATTGCCCTGCTGGTAGCCAAAGCGCGAAAGCCAGAGTTGTGGCTCGGCATACAGATAGCGCTCCAGCGCGATACGAACATAGCCTTCCAACTCATAGTGCTCGCCGTAGCGCTCCCCCCCTTGAATAAGAACCGCCGGTGCGCGTTTTCTGGGCTCTAAATCCTGTATCCAGCTCAGTTGGGTCAGTATGCGATAACGCGATGACAGCTTTAGAGAGCGCAGGGCCTTGGCAAACTGTGGGTGGTTGGTGCCGACACGGCTGAGGTTCGCTTCCCCTTGGTTGTTCAGCCGGACCCAGTCGTGGGGGTAGCGCAGGTGAAGATTGTCTGGCCAGACCTCGGCCTGTTGTGCGGCAGGATCGGTGTTGGCATAAACCACCAGATCGATCTGATAGCGCCCGTCGGGCTGAGCCAGCGCGCCCGCACTGAGCAGTGTGGCGAACAGGAGGGCGAAGAAGCGTTGGCGATGCATAGTGGGAATCTCTTTCCTTGTCACGAGAGGCGCTCGGCCTATGTTGTACTGGGTGCAAGCAGATCAAGCAAGCGTTCCACTGCCTCAATGCGCTGTTCTGCGGCCTCCGTCTGCTCTTTAAAGCGCAGCGCATTGGCGCCGTCGAGCTGGTAGCGTGCAGCATTTTTCTGCACCAGTTGCACAATGTTGATGGGCTCAACCTTTGTGTCGTCGGCAAACTCTATACGACCGCCCGCGCCGGATGCCTCGATTTTACTCAGGCCTATGGCGATAGCGCGCAACCGCAATTCAGCACAGCGGAACAGGTGTTTACAGGGCTCCGGCAACAGCCCGAACCGGTCGATCATTTCTACTTGCAGCTCCCGCAATTCGTCGCGGCTGTCGGCGCTGGCGACGCGCTTGTACAGCATCAGTCGCTCCTGGACATCCGGCAGATAATCATCGGGAATGAGGGCCGGAATACGCAGATTGACTTCAGTATGATCGCTCTGGTTGGACTCAAGGTCGACGGTTTTCCCGTCTTTAATGGCTTTCACCGCGCGATCCAGCATTTCCATATACAAGCTGAAACCGATGGAGTGAATCTGTCCGCTCTGGCCTTCTCCCAGCAGTTCCCCGGCGCCGCGAATTTCCATGTCGTGGGTAGCCAGTGTGAAGCCTGCGCCAAGGTCGTCTGCTTCGCTGATTGCCGTGAGGCGTTTTTCGGCGTCGCGGGTCAGTTGCTTCTGTGGTGGCGTCAGCAAATAGGCGTAGGCTTGGTGGTGGGAGCGACCGACGCGTCCCCGCAACTGGTGCAGTTGCGCCAGGCCAAATTTGTCGGCGCGCTCGATAATAATGGTGTTGGCATTCGGAACGTCGATGCCGGTTTCGATAATCGTCGAGCACAGCAGCACATTGTGCCGCTTGTGATAGAAGTCGCTCATCACCTGCTCAAGCTCGCGCTCGCGCATTTGGCCGTGGCCGATGCCAATGCGTAGATCGGGCAGCAGCGCCTGCAGGTCACGGGCGGTTTTCTCGATGGTTTTGACTTCATTGTGCAGGTAATACACCTGACCGCCGCGTAATACCTCTCGGAGAATGGCCTCTTTGATCAGTGCCTCATCGCGTTCGCGTACAAAGGTTTTTACCGACAGGCGCCGCGCGGGCGGCGTGGCAATGATCGAAAGGTCGCGAATGCCCGACATGGACATATTCAGTGTGCGGGGAATCGGGGTGGCCGTCAGGGTCAGCACATCGACTTCGGCACGAAGATTTTTCAATGCTTCTTTCTGGCGAACGCCAAAGCGGTGCTCTTCGTCGATGATCACCAATCCGAGATTGGCATAGCGAATGTCGCTGCTCAGCAGTTTGTGCGTGCCGATCAGGATATCAATCTTGCCTGCCTGCAAATCCTTGATCACGGCCTGTTGCTCGGCCGCGGTGCGGAAGCGCGACAGTACTTCTATTTTGAAGGGCCAGTCTGCAAAGCGGTCTCGGAAGGATTCGTAGTGCTGTTGAGCGAGCAGGGTGGTGGGGACCAGAATTGCCACCTGGCTGCTGTTCTGTACCGCAATAAAGGCGGCGCGCACCGCGACTTCCGTTTTGCCGAAGCCCACGTCGCCACAGACTAATCGGTCCATGGGTTGTTCGGAGCGCAAGTCTCTCAGAACAGCGTCGATAGCAGCTTGCTGATCCGGTGTTTCCTCGAAAGGGAAGGCGTCGGCAAATTGCTGATAGTCGTTATCAATGTCGAAGGCTCGGCCTTTGCGCGCTTCGCGCCGGGCATAGATGTCCAGCAATTCTGCCGCCACATCGCGAATTTTCTCTGCGGCTTTGCGTTTGCTGCGACTCCACTGGTCACTGCCCAGTTTGTGGAGCGGCGCGAGTTCGTCGTCGGCGCCGGTGTAGCGGCTGATCAACTGCAGGGCTGATACCGGTACATAGAGCTTGGCGCCGTCAGCATATTCCAGGGTCAGGAATTCATTGCTTTCATTGTCCACATCCAGGCGCTGCAAACCCAGATATCGCCCCACGCCGTGATCGGCGTGCACAACAGGGGCGCCGATACGGAGTTCGGCGAGATTTCTAACCACCGCTTCCGCATTGCCGGTGGTTTTGCGTCGCCGGCGACTCTGCGCGACGCGTCGGCCGAAGAGCTGAGCTTCGGCAACCACGGCAAACGGTGTTGGCTGGCTGAATGCCAGGCTGTCTTCAAGGGCGGCGGTGGTAATGGCCAGCGCTTGAGTGCCGTCGGCAAAGTCCCGCCAGCAATCGACCGTGGCGGGATGAAGATGATTGCGTTTGAGCAGGTCGATCAGGGCTTCGCGGCGGCCGGCAGATTCGGCGCAGAGCAAAATGCGATGGGTTTCCGCATAGGCGCGGAGCGCGCGTATCGGATCGCTGGCGCGCGCGTCAACATCCAGTGGCGGCAGCGTCTCGCTGGCCAGGTTCAGCTCCGGACGACTGCTTGCCTCGTGGCTCAGGCGCAGTCGTGGATAGGTTTTTAGCGCGGCGAATAATTCCGGTACCGGAATGAATAGCTCGGCGGGGCTGAGCACGGGGCGCTGGGTGTCGCCACTGCGCTGCTCATAGCGGTGGTGAATATCTTGCCAGTAGTGCTCTGCGGCGGCTTCAATACCGTCGGCGCGCAACACGGCAATGCTCTCGGGCAGGTAGTCAAACAGGCTGCCGCACTGCTCAAAGAACAGTGGCAAGTAGTATTCGACCCCGGCGGGGGCAATGCCGCTGCTCACGTCCTGATAGACCGGACATTTTCGATGGTCCACATTGAAGCGCTCATGCCAGCGGCGCCGGAACCCCGCAATACCGTCGTCGTCCAGCGGAAATTCGCGGCCGGGGAGCAGGTCGATGCGCGTTACCTGTTCCAGGCTGCGTTGGTTCTCGGGGTCGAAGCTGCGCAGGCTGTCGATCTCGTCGTCCAGCAGGTCGAGGCGGTAGGGCAGTGGGCTGCCCATGGGGAAGATGTCCAGCACCGCGCCGCGAAGGGCGTATTCGCCGTGCTGATAGACGGTGTTGACGTTGTTATAGCCGCGTTTTTCCAGGTCCCGTCGGAAATCCGCCAGGTCGAGCTGCTGCCCTCGCGTCAATTGGAGGCTGCGACCGTTGACGTAGTCGGTGGGGGCAATACGCTGCATTAAAGACGTGATGGGGGCGATGACAATGCCCTGCTGCAGCGAGCTGATCTCAGTAAGGCAGCGCAGCCGCTCAGAGATAATGTCTTCATGGGGAGAGAAATTGTCGTACGGCAGGGTTTCCCAGTCAGGCAGCAACTTGATATCCAGACCATCCGCGTAAAACTGCAGCGCCTGCTCCAGTCGGTATGCCTCGGCGGTGCTCGACGCGATCATCAGCAGGGGCTGCTCCAGCTGCTGCGCCAAGCGGCTGGCGACCAGGGCCTGACTGCCGGGCGGAATGCCGCCGAGGTTGAGGCTTTGTTGCGGGCTGAGCTGAAGAGAGTCGGGCAGTGCTATCACAGGTACAGTCGTCGGTGATGGGAAGGGCGGGCATTGTAACGTGCAGAGGCTTTTCCTCGTAACCCCGAGGATGGCGTCAAAATGCGCGTAAATCGTTCGACATTGGTAGCAGTTGGCCTTGCAGAGCCTTGATAAGCGCCCCTCGAATAAAGATAATACGCGCTCCAATTTTCCCCCTCCGACAGCAAAGGGTACCCGCCGTGACAGAGAGAAGACGAGAGCGTCCTGATGATTACTTCGCCGACTGGAAAGAGCGCGAAGCATTGGCCGAGGGGATGATTCCCCTGATCGGTAAGCTCTACCGCAACAACAACGTCAAAACCTACATCTACGGAAAGAATCTGGTCAATCTGTCAGTGCTGGATATCATGCAAGCGCACCGCTTTGTGCGTCAGGTCGAGCAAAACGAACTGTCGGAGTTTGAAACCTTTCCGGTGATTCAGGCGCTGGCTGCACTGGACCTGGGTACGGCCCATATTGATGCTGGCCGTATTGCGGTTGCCTACGAGGCCGAAGGCAAGCCGGCTGGGAAGTCGGTTGATGAATTTGTCCGCAGTCAGGTTGCCGATCTGGTCGGTGGTGACAAAGAACTGACCCGTCCACCCCGCGATGTGGTGCTGTATGGCTTTGGCCGTATCGGTCGTTTGATGGCGCGCCTGTTGGTCGAGAAAGCCGGCGGCGGTGACAACCTGCGCCTGCGCGCGGTGGTTGTACGCCAGGGCGGTGCTGAAAATGATCTGGTCAAGCGCGCCTCGCTGCTGCGCCGCGACTCGGTTCACGGTCCTTTCAATGGCACCATTCGTGTCGATGAAGAGCGCCAGTCTTTTGTGGCCAACGGTGTGGAAGTGAAGGTGATCTACGCCAACAGCCCCGAGGAAGTGGATTACACCCAATACGGCATCAACGATGCCATCCTGGTTGATAACACCGGCAAATGGCGCGACAGCGAAGGTCTGTCGATCCATCTGTCTCGCCCCGGCATTTCTAAAGTGATTCTGACGGCGCCCGGCAAAGGTGATATGAAGAATATCGTTGCCGGCGTCAATAATGAGCAGATTCTCGACAGCGATACCATTATTTCTGCCGCCAGCTGTACCACTAACGCCATCGCGCCGCCGCTGAAAGTGCTGGACGACCGTTTTGGTATTGAGAGTGGTCACGTTGAGACGGTTCACTCGTACACCAATGACCAGAACCTGATCGACAACTACCACAAGGGCAACCGTCGTGGTCGCAGTGCACCGCTGAACATGGTTATCTCTGAAACCGGTGCGGCCAAAGCGGTAGGTAAAGTGTTGCCACAAATGCTGGGCAAATTGAGCGGCAATGCGATCCGAGTGCCGACGCCCAACGTTTCGCTGGCCATTCTGTCGCTCAATCTGAAAACCGCAACAACGGTTGAAGAGCTGAATGAGCATATGCGTCAGGCGGCGCTGCACTCTCCGCTGCGCAAGCAAATTGACTACTCGAACTCGCCGGAAGTGGTTTCCAGTGATTTCGTCGGCTCGCGTCACGCCTGTGTGTTTGACAGTGAAGCCACTATTGTTAATGGCACTCACGCCATCCTCTACTGCTGGTACGACAACGAGTTCGGTTACAGCTGTCAGGTACACCGGATCCTCGAGCAGATGGCCGGGGTCAAGTACGCGGTGTACCCCGCCGAATAAGTCGCGCCAACGGCCAGTTTCGCATTGCGTTGCTGGCCGTTTTGCATAGAGGACTGGCCGCATCGGCCAGTTTCGCCGTGACAGCCGATAGCCGGAGTCTATATACTTGCGGCAATTTTTTTAGTGGGTGGCGCTGATCATCCACCGCCGGTGTGCCCGTCTGCCCCGGATTCGCAGAATTTTATTTTTCGCGTTCAACCATAAGAGTGTCAGAGAGTCTTATGATCAAAATCTCCAGGGGCTTAGATGTGCCCATATCCGGCGCGCCTGAACAGCGCATCGAGCCAGGGCCAAAAGCCCGCTCGGTGGCGTTGATCGGCTTCGATTATGTCGGCATGAAGCCGACAATGGCGGTAAAAGTGGGTGATCGGGTGAAAACCGGTCAACTGCTTTTTACCGACAAGAAGACCGAAGGCGTACGTTACACCGCTCCAGCAACCGGTGTGGTTTCTGCCATTAACCGCGGTGAAAAGCGGGTGCTGCAATCGGTCGTGATCGATGTTGAAGATGACGAGTTCGAGAGCTTTGCCAGCTATTCTGCTGCAGAACTGTCGGGGCTGAGCCGCGATCAGGTTGCCGAAAATCTTCAGCAATCCGGTCTGTGGACGGCATTGCGCACGCGTCCTTTCAGCAAAGTGCCTGCACTGGATGCCAAGCCTGCTGCGATCTTCGTGACAGCCATCGACACGCATCCGCTGGCGGCAGATCCCGCAGTGGTGATTGCCGAAGCCGCAGAAGACTTCAGCCACGGTTTGGAAGTGCTGTGCAAGCTGACCGATGGCAAAGTCCACCTCTGTGTGGCGCCAGGCAGCAATGTGCCCGCGCTGGATAACAGCCAGCTCCACGTGACCGAGTTTGCGGGTGGACACCCTGCGGGCCTGGTCGGCACGCACATGCATTTTCTCGAAGGCGCCAGCCTCAACAAGCAGCTGGTTTCTGTCGGCTATCAAGATGTGATTGCCATTGGTCGTTTGTTCACCACAGGTAAACTCAGCACTGAGCGTGTGGTTGCACTCGCCGGCCCGCAAGTAGAGCAGCCGCGGCTGCTGCGCACCCGTCTGGGCGCCAGCCTGGAAGAGCTTTGCGCCGGGCAGCTTAAAGCGGGTGAGAATCGCTTGATCTCCGGTTCTATCCTGGGCGGTCGCACGGCGCGCGGCGCTCTCGCGTATCTGGGGCGCTACCACAATCAGGTCAGCGTGCTGCTGGAAGGCGTGCAGCGTGAATTCATGGGTTGGTTGTCGCCGGGAGCGAACAAGCACTCGACACTGCGTATTTATCTCTCGCAGTTCATGAAGAAGGCGCTGCCGTATACCACCAATACCAATGGCAGTGAGCGGGCGATGGTGCCCGTGGGCGCTTACGAGCGCGTGATGCCCTTGGACATCCTGCCGACTCAGTTGCTGCGCGCACTGATTGTGGGTGACACGCAGATGGCTCAAGACTTGGGCTGTCTGGAGTTGGATGAAGAAGATTTGGCGCTGTGTACCTATGTTTGCCCTGGCAAATATGAATACGGCCCGATTCTCCGTGACAATCTCAGCCGCATCGAGAAGGAGGGGTAAATCATGGGTCTGCGATCACTGTTAGACAATCTTGAGCCGCATTTCGAAAAAGGCGGCCGCTTTGAAAAGTGGTATGCGCTGTATGAAGCAGTAGACACCATTTTTTATTCACCGGGTTCTGTGACCAAAACCACGGCACACGTTCGCGATGGCGTTGATCTCAAGCGCATCATGATCACCGTGTGGTTCTGTGCCTTCCCAGCGATGTTCTTCGGTATGTGGAACATCGGCTTTCAGGCCAATACCATCATGGCTGAGGCCGGACTTGCCGCCGGTGAGGGCTGGCGTCACGTTATGATCGGCATGTTTGCCGGATACGATCCCAGCAGTCTTTGGGATAACTTCTGGCATGGCTTCTGGTTCTTTATCCCCGTTTACGCCGTAACCTTTGTGGTCGGCGGCTTCTGGGAAGTGCTGTTCGCCATGAAGCGCGGGCACGAAGTGAACGAGGGCTTCTTCGTTACCTCCATTCTGTTCGCCCTGATTTGCCCGCCATCGATTCCCTTGTGGCAAGTGGCGCTGGGTATCAGTTTCGGCGTTGTTGTGGGTAAAGAAGTCTTTGGCGGTACGGGCAAAAACTTCCTCAACCCCGCGCTGACTGGACGTGCGTTCCTGTTCTTCGCTTACCCTGCACAACTGTCGGGTGATGCGGTGTGGACCGCAGTAGATGGCTACACCGGCGCCACAGCGCTGTCGGTCGCGGCTAGCGAAGGCATGGCCGCACTGCAGCAAAACCTGACCTGGTTCGACGCTTTCACCGGCAATATGCATGGCTCCATGGGTGAAGTTTCTACTATCGCTATTTTGATCGGTGGTGCGGTGCTGCTGTGGACCGGCATTGCCTCCTGGCGCATTGTGCTGGGTGTGTTCAGTGGCATGGTTGCTTTGTCGCTGCTGTTCAACTCCGTTGGCGGTGAAAACCCCATGATGGCGATGCCCTGGTACTGGCACTTTGTGCTGGGCGGCTTTGCTTTCGGGATGATCTTTATGGCGACTGATCCTGTGTCAGCAGCTATGACGAACACCGGCAAATTTATATTTGGTCTGTTGATTGGTGCCATGGTGGTACTGATTCGCGTGGTTAACCCGGCCTTCCCAGAGGGCATGATGCTGGCGATTCTGTTCGGCAACTTGTTCGCGCCCCTGATTGACCACTTCGTGGTTCAGGCAAATATCAAACGGAGGTTGGCACGTGGCTAATAACGACAGTATTCAAAAAACGCTGCTGGTCGCGGTAACACTCTGTATTGTCTGCGCACTGGTAGTTTCTTCGGCAGCGGTGCTGCTCAAGCCGGCTCAGGTTGCCAACAAAGCGCTGGATCGCAAAGCGAATATTCTTGCAGCAGCGGGAATGTTGAGTGCCGACGAAAGTGTAGAGAAGCAATTTGAGAAGGTAACGACTCGCATTGTGAATCTGCAAACAGGCAAATTCAGCGATCAATACAGCCCGGACGGCTTTGAGCAGTCTCAGATTGCCAAAGATCCGGCGACTTCCATCGCTCTGGGCGAAGACGACACCGCCAAGATCAAGCGTCGCGAGAATTTCGCGGTGGTGTATATGGTCGAGCATGACGGTGAGCTGGATAAGATCATTCTGCCGGTTCGCGGTGCAGGTCTGTGGTCGACACTCTACGGTTTCCTGGCTTTGGAAAACGACCTGAATACCGTAGCGGGTCTCGGCTTTTACGAGCATGGCGAAACCCCCGGACTGGGTGGCGAAGTCGACAATCCCAAATGGAAAGCACTTTGGCCCGGTAAGGAAGTTTACGACGACGGCCAAGTCGCCATTGAGCTGATCAAGGGCAGTGTTGATGCATCGACGCGCAATGCTGAAAACAAAGTGGATGGCTTGAGCGGTGCAACACTGACCAGCCGCGGCGTGAGTAACCTGGTTCAATTCTGGATGGGCGACAATGGCTACAAGCTCTTCCTGAAAAATCTGCGTGCAGGGGAGGCCTAAGTTATGGCGACGTTAAAAGAGGCATTGACCTCACCGGTATTTAAGAACAACCCGATTGCATTGCAGATTCTGGGGATTTGTAGTGCGCTTGCGGTGACCTCCAGCATGAAGGTCACTGTGGTCATGTGTATTTCGGTAATTCTGGTAACCGCGTTTTCCAGTTTTGCGGTCTCGCTGATCCGTAACCACATTCCCGGTGCGATCCGGATCATCGTGCAGATGGTCATTATCGCTTCGCTGGTTATCGTGGTTGATCAGGTGCTGAAAGCCTACGCGTTTGCGATCAGCAAGCAGCTGTCGGTGTTTGTCGGCCTGATTATCACCAACTGTATTGTCATGGGGCGCGCCGAGGGCTTCGCGATGAAGAACCCGCCAGTGGCGAGCTTTATCGACGGCATCGGCAACGGCCTCGGCTACAGTGTGGTCCTCCTGTCTGTGGCGTTCTTCCGTGAACTGTTCGGTTCCGGCAAGCTGTTCGGCATCGAAATTCTGCCGCTGGTTACCGATGGTGGCTGGTACGTGCCCAACGGCCTGCTGTTGTTGCCGCCGAGCGCGTTCTTCCTGATTGGTTTCTTCATCTGGGTTCTGCGCAGCGTGAAGACCGAGCAGGTCGAGAAGGAAGAATTCAAAATCGCCAAAAATACCCGCAGTGTTAAGGAGGCCTTCTGATGGAGCACTATATCAGCCTGTTCGTCAGGTCGGTCTTTATCGAGAATATGGCCTTGGCCTTCTTCCTCGGTATGTGTACGTTCCTGGCGATCTCTAAAAAGATTCAAGCCGCTATTGGTCTGGGTATCGCGGTTATCGTGGTACTGGCGCTGACCGTGCCGGTCAACAACCTGATCTACAACTACCTGCTGCGCGACGGCGCGCTGGCCTGGGCGGGATATCCGGATGTGGATCTCAGCTTCCTCGGGCTGCTGAGTTACATCGGCGTTATCGCGGCGATCGTACAGATCATGGAAATGTTCCTCGACAAGTTCGTGCCCGCGCTTTACAGCGCCTTGGGCGTGTTCTTGCCGCTGATCACCGTAAACTGCGCCATCATGGGTGGTTCGCTGTTTATGGTTGAGCGTGACTACAACCTTGCCGAGTCCGTGGTATACGGCGCCGGGGCAGGTACCGGCTGGGCGCTGGCGATCACTGCACTGGCAGGTATCCGCGAGAAGCTGAAGTACAGCGACGTGCCGGAAGGTCTGCGTGGTCTGGGCATTACCTTTATTACCGTCGGTCTGATGTCGCTGGGCTTCATGTCCTTCGGCGGCATCGATCTGTAACCGAGACAAATAACTGGAGGCGTTTTAATGAATACAGTGGTTGTTCTCGGTGTGACAATGTTTACCGCGATCGTACTGTCGCTGGTAGCTGTCATCCTGATTGCCCGCTCTCGTCTGGTGAGTAGCGGCAATGTCACGATCGAGATAAATGGCGAAAAAACCATCAGCGTCCCCGCTGGTGACAAACTGCTGGGCACCCTGGCCAATCAGGGCATCTTCCTGGCATCAGCCTGTGGTGGTGGCGGTAGCTGCGCCCAGTGCAAGTGTATCGTTACCGATGGCGGCGGCTCGATGCTGGCGACAGAAGAAGCGCATTTCTCGCCCCGTGAAGCCCGCGAAGGCTGGCGTCTGTCCTGTCAGACACCGGTTAAGCAGGACATGGTGATCGAGGTTCCTGAGGATGTATTTGGTGTTAAGCAGTGGGAGTGTACGGTTCAATCCAACCCCAATGTGGCAACGTTCATCAAGGAGCTGACGCTGAAACTGCCGGAAGGCGAGAATGTCGATTTCCGCGCGGGTGGTTACGTGCAGCTGGAGTGTCCTCCGCATCACGTTAAGTACTCTGACTTTGATATTCCGGAAGAATACCGCGGCGACTGGGAGCGCTTTGGTTTCTTTAACGTTGAGTCCAAAGTCAATGAGACGGTGATCCGTGCTTACTCCATGGCCAACTATCCGGAAGAGAAGGGCATTGTGAAGTTCAATATTCGTGCTGCGACACCGCCGCCGAATAATCTGTCACTGCCTGCCGGTCAGATGTCATCCTGGGTCTTCAATCTGAAGCCCGGTGACAAAGTGAAGGTCTATGGCCCCTTCGGTGAGTTCTTCGCGAAAGAAACTGAAGCGGAGATGGTTTTCATCGGTGGTGGTGCGGGTATGGCGCCTATGCGCTCGCACATCTTTGACCAGCTCAAGCGTCTTAACTCTACGCGCAAAATCTCGTTCTGGTACGGTGCGCGCTCATTGCGCGAAGCGTTCTACCAGGATGAGTACGACCAACTGGCGGCAGAGAATGACAATTTTGAATGGCATCTCGCCCTGTCTGACCCGCAGCCGGAAGACAACTGGACGGGCATGACCGGCTTTATCCACAATGTGTTGTATGAAAATTACCTCAAGGACCATCCGGCCCCCGAGGATTGTGAGTACTACATGTGTGGGCCGCCGATGATGAACGCTGCGGTTATCAAAATGCTGGAAGACTTGGGTGTTGAACCGGAGAATATTCTGCTTGATGATTTCGGTGGCTGATTTACGCCGCTCAACAGAAAAAGCAGCCCTGGTGCTGCTTTTTCTGTTTCTGTTTCTGGCGGCCTGCAGTGGTGCTCCCGAAGAGGTGATCCGCATCAGCGGAAGCACTATGGGCACGACTTACCATGTTACGTTGCGCAATCCGGGTGAGCTGCGGGCTGAGGAATTAAAGCGCCAACTGGACTACCAGCTGGTGCATTTCAACCAACTGGCTTCAACGTATATCGACGATTCTGAGCTGAATCAGCTTAACCGGGCGCCGGTTGGCGAATGGCAGACGCTCAGTGAGCCCCTCTACAATATTTTCAGCATGTCTCTGGAAGTGAGTTGGCTGACGGGTGGGGCCTTCGATATCACGGTGGCACCATTGGTTGATTTATGGGGATTTGGGCCAGAAAAGCACGATGGTCGGCCAAGTGATGACGCTATCGCGACGGCCATGCAAGATATCGGCTACGACCGTATCGAACTCGATATGCTGGAGCCGAAACTGCGTAAGAAAGCGGCGCTGCACATGGATTTATCCGCCATTGCCAAAGGCTATGGGGTGGATGCCGCGGCGATCTGGTTGGAATCACTGGGGGTGACTGACTACCTCGTGGAAATCGGCGGAGAGATGCGGGTTGCCGGCAGCAGCCCTCGCGGCGATGCCTGGCGAATCGGGGTCGAGAACCCCGGCGGCGGTGCACCGACGCTTGCCATTGAACTGGGCGATACGGCAGTGGCGACCTCCGGGGATTACCGCAACTATTTTGAGGAGGATGGTGTCCGCTATTCCCATACCATCGATCCGCGCACGGGACGTCCCATCAGCCACAGTCTTGCATCGGTGACGGTGCTGGACCCATCTTGTGCCTTTGCGGATGCCATGGCGACTGCCTTTTCAGTGATGGGCACTAAGCGTACACTGGAACTGGCCGAAGCCCAGAATATGCCGGTTTACCTGATTGAGAAAACGGAAGAGGGTTTTGTCAGTCGCTATAGCAGCGCTTTCAAGCCTTATCTGTCTGAGCATTTACAGGAAGAAAATTAGTCATGGCTACTATATTTGCCGCCATCATTGTCATGATGCTGATTGTTGCCGCGATGGCCGTTGGCGTGATCTTTGGCCGCAAGCCCATCGCCGGTTCCTGCGGTGGCGTGGGGGCGGCGCTGGCCGATCCCGATTACGTCTGTGATCTCTGTGGCAATGATCCCAACAAGTGCCGCGAAGAATCTGATAAAGCGGCGTCCTCGGCCCGTCAGGGACAGTTCTACGACGCCAGCTAATCTGGCGTCTTCGTACAGGGCCTTCCTATACCTTCATGGCTGCCTCTCTGCCACTGTTTATCGGTCTTCGCTATTTTCGCCGCGCGGCGGGTGATGATCGCTTCCTGTCTCTGATGTCCTGGTTTTCCCTGCTGGGAATGCTGATCGGCGTGGTGTCGCTGATCGTCGTTACTGCCGTCATGAACGGTTTCGAGCACGAGCTGCAAAAGCGTGTTCTGTCCGTGTTGCCCCACGCCTATATTGAAGGTCCCGAGCAGAAGCTGGAGGATTGGTCGCAATGGCGCGGACAAATTCTGGGGCAGGAGGGGCTGCAGGCCGCTGCGCCCTACGTCGGGGGCAAGGCGATGCTCTCCAGCGGTGGGCGTATTCAGGGCGCAGCCTTGTACGGCATAGACCCAGCGCTGGAGAAGGGTGTCTCTGCCGTCTCAGAGAACATGCTGGCTGGACGTTATTTAGGGGAAGAGGGCGGTCATTACGAGATTGTTCTCGGCGATATTTTGGCGCGTCAACTGGGCCTGAATATCGGTGATTCATTGCAAGTGATTCTTCCCAAGGTCACTGTGACGCCATTTGGTCTGTTTCCCCGAGAGCGCGCCTTTACTGTAGTCGGGGTATTCTCGGTGGGGGCGCAACTGGATGGCACCACGGCGTTTATTCACCTGGCCGACGCCCAGAAGCTCTACCAGCTTGGCGATGCCGTTCAGGGCCTCAGGCTGCAGTTTGACGATATGCTGCGCTCCGCGCAGGGCGCGGCGACACTGCTTGAGCGTTTTCCTGAGGGCAGTCAGGCCATTGACTGGAGCGTCAGTCAGGGCAGCCTGTTTCAGGCCGTGAAGATGGAAAAGCTGATGGTGCGTCTGCTGTTGATGTTTATCGTGGTGATCGCGGCATTCAATATCGTCTCTATTCTGAGTATGGCCGTCTCCTCCCGTCGGGGCGCCATAGCGGTACTGCGGACTATGGGCGCGACACCGGGTACGATCATGGCCATTTTTGTGATCTACGGCCTCGCTACAGGCCTGAGCGGCGTACTGGGAGGGCTGCTGATCGGCCTGCCGCTGGCGCTGTATGTGGGCGATGTGGTGGCTTGGTTTGAACAGTTGTCGGGCCTGTACGTGTTTGACCCCCAGGTCTATTTCATCAGCCGTATCCCCTCACTGCTTCGCCTGAGTGACGTCCTGTGGGTCTGCGGTTTTGGGATTGGCCTGAGTCTGCTGGCAACCCTGTATCCTGGACGACAGGCCGCCCGCGTTCAGCCCGCGGAAGCCCTGCGCTATGAGTAAGCCTATCTATGACTGAGCCATCAATATCCGCTGCCGCAGACTGCGTTCTGCAGTGTGAGGCGCTGAGTAAATCCTATCCCCAAGCCAACGGTCGGCTCGATATTCTGAACGGCGTTGAGCTGGCTGTGGCGCGGGGAGAAACTCTCGCGATTGTCGGTCCCTCCGGCGCCGGTAAGACGACATTGCTGCATATGCTGGGGGGCTTGGATCTGCCCAGTAGCGGTTGCGTACGGGTGAACGGGCAGGATATTTCCGCGTTGGATGACCGCGCTCGCAGCCGTCTGCGCAACGCGGAGCTGGGCTTTGTTTACCAGTTCCACCACCTGCTGGCGGAGTTTACTGCCGTAGAAAATGCCGCGATGCCGTTATTGATCGCGGGCCAGGCCCGGCGGGAAGCGCTGAGCGCAGCTGCGGCGCTTCTCGAGCGTGTTGGGCTCGGCGAGCGTCTGGATCACCGGCCCTCGGCCTTGTCCGGCGGAGAGCGACAACGGGTGGCCATTGCCCGGGCGCTGGTTAATCAGCCGGCCTGTGTCCTGCTGGATGAGCCGACCGGCAATCTGGATGCGGATACTGCGGAGTCGGTACACGCCTTGCTGGCAGAGCTGAATCGTGAATATCAGACCAGTCTGCTGGTGGTCACCCATGATATGCAGCTTGCCCAGCGCATGGATCGCATTTATCGCTTGCAGGCAGGGCAGTTACACGAGCAGGTGGCCTGATGTCTGCCGTCGCCCGATTTATTGGCCTGCGTTACAGCCTCGGTGGTGGCGGTAGCCAGCTGATGTCGTTTCTGTCGCGCTTGTCGATGGCGGGACTGGTGCTTGGTATTGCCATGTTGGTGACGGTGCTCTCGGTAATGAACGGCTTCGACCGGGAAATGCGCGAGCGCATTCTGGCGCTGGTGCCCCACATCAGCCTGGCGCCTTGGGTGACGGAGAGCGGCGATTGGGAGAGTCTGCGTCAGGATGTGCTCAGCCATGATGTTGTAAGAGCCGCGGCGCCCTACGTACAAGGCAATGCGCTGCTGGTGAAAAGCAGCCGTGCCGAGCCGGTACAATTTTTTGGAATTGATCCTGCTGAAGAGCGCCGGGTCTCCCGACTTGGCGACTATGCCAAACTGGATGTCATGCAGGGCCAGCAACTGGTCCTCGGGTCGGGTGTTGCCAAGCGCTTGGACGTGCAGGCCGGTGACTCGCTCAGTCTCGCTTTGCCCCAGTCGGGGCAGCGGGGCGTGCGCTTTTTCCGTTTTGCGGTGGCGGATGTGCTGCACAGTGGCACGGAGCTGGACGAACAACTGGTCCTCATGCCGCTGAGTGAGGCGCGCGAGCTGCTGCCAGATCAGGGGATTGCGCTGCGTCTGGCCTTGCACGATGTCTTTGCCGCGCCACGGGTGGCTTGGGAATTATCCATGTTGCACGGTCGCGATTACCACATCAGCAACTGGAGTCAGCAGTTCGGCAACATGTATCACGCTATTCAGATGTCGCGCAAACTGGTGGTGATTATGTTGTTGGCGGTTGTTGCGGTAGCGGTGTTTAACATCGTCTCCACCCTGGTGCTGGTGGTCAATGACAAACGTGGCGATATCGCCATCCTGCGCAGTCAGGGCGCCAGCCGGGGAGATATTCTCGGCAGCTTCATGGTATACGGCGCGGTGATTGGCCTGATCGGCGCTCTGTTGGGCGCCGCTATGGGGGTACTGCTGTCGCTGGGTATTACCGATATCGTGGCGGGAATCGAGCAGGTTTTTAATCTTCAATTACTGCGTTCGGATGTGTATCCCATCAGCTATTTGCCCAGTGATATTCGCTGGCGCGACGTGCTGATGGTGGCGGGGATTGCGTTTGCGATGAGCGTGATCGCGAGTCTTTATCCGGCCTGGCGAGCGTCTAGGTTGGCCCCGGCGGCGGTACTCCGACAGCAGTAGCGCTTGGCTACGGTTTTTTGTCAGGGGAAGAGGATTTGGTGGCCGCTTGCTGATCGCGCTGAGCGCGCAGCAACTGGCGGCGACGCCAGCGGCGAGCGACATTGACGCGCCAGAGAATATGGATGGACGCCGCGCCTGCCAGCCCCAGAAACAGGCCGGTCAGCAGACAGCCCAGCAGGAACGGGCGCCACAGCAATACCAGTTCTTCCTGAATCCAGGCCCACGACAGTTCAAACGCGAAAGCCTTACTGGGAACATCCAGAATCGCTGCGCCGACTTTATAGCTAAAATAGAAAAATGCCGGCATCGTCACCGGGTTGGTGATCCATACCAACATCACAGAAAGCGGTAGATTGGCGCGTAGTAAAATCGCGGTGAGCGCAGCGAGCAGCATCTGTGTGGGAATCGGCACGAACGCGGTAAACAGGCCAATAAAAAAAGCCAGCGTGACGGACCGACGGTTAAGATGCCAGAGGTTGGGGTCGTGGAGCAGGCTTCCGAATACCCTCACCGAGGGATGCTCGCGCATATGTTCGGGAGCTGGCAGCCAACGCTTGAAGAATTTACGAGCCATCGGCCCCACTTTAAGTTGAAAAGGTTGCAATGAACAGCGCCCAGCCCCGAGAGACCGGATGGCGGCGCTATTATGCCCGTAAGTAATGAGGTACTCCAGCATGTTGTCATGGATGATGACTGCGGTGGCAGGCTTGGCGTGGCTGCCGATGATGCCGTTCCTGCCCCCTTGGCCCGTATTATCAGCCGGGGCGCTGGCGTCATCGCTCGTAGCATTTTTCTGCCGCTCCTCCGGCCGACGTTCCGCACTCGGTCTGTTCGCGCTGTTCCTGCTGTGTTCCGCCTGGAGCAGTGCGTACTGTCAGTCGCGTCTTGACCAGTGGTTTCCTGCATCGCTTGCCGGTGAGGAAGTGGTGTTAGCCGGACGCGTGATTGGGCCGCTGGAAAAGCGCGGCGGCGAAGCACGTCCCTACTGGCGTTTCGATTTTCAACTGTTGCCGGGGCAGTGTGCGCAGCACTATTGTCCTCCCGGTCGGCCGCGGTTCCGCCTCAACCTCTATCAAACGCCGGTGCTCGAACCCGGCGGTCTTTGGCGGCTGCGCCTCAAACTCCGGCCGCCAAGTGGAACCCGGTCGCCGGGCGCGTTTGACTATGCGCGTTGGCTGATGGCCAACGGCTACTCCGGTACAGGCTATGTGCGCGAAGTACTGCGCCCCGTTTCCGGCTCAGCGGGGATAGCGGGGCATTACAATCACGGGCGGTCGTCAATGCTGGATGGTGCGGCAGATGACCTTTCCCGGTACCGCCATCATGCCGTGATGCGCGCACTGCTGTTTGCTGACCGCAGAGCGATGGACAATGAGCATTGGCGCGTGTTCGCCGCGACGGGAACCAGCCACCTGATGGCGATATCGGGCATGCATATCGGCATTGTTTTAGCCTGGGGTATGTTACTGGGACGCTGCGTGTCGGCCATGGGGCATGGGGGTAGGCGTGGGCTGCAGCTCATTGCGGCAACCGGTTTCCTGGCAGCGCTGTTATACGCCGCGATGGCGGGCTTCAGCCTGCCGACTCAGCGGGCGCTGATTATGGCCGGCGTGCTATGCCTGACGCTGGCGTTGGCGCGGCAGCAGTCGTCCTGGTCAGCCCTTTGCCTGGCACTGCTGTTAATCTTGTTAGTGGACCCTCTATCGGTTCACAGCGCGGGCTTATATCTTTCATTCGGCGCGGTTGCCATTCTGCTTAGCGTGGCGCAGGACCGCCGTTGGCAGGGGCATCCCTGGCGACTGGCGCTTGTCGCCCAGCTTAGTCTGATCATTGCCTTGGCGCCTGTCCTCACAGCATGGGGCTTTGGTCTCAGTGCCGTTGCACTGCCGGTGAATTTGCTGGCGATCCCCCTGTTGGCATTGGTCATAATGCCCCTGCTGTTTGCGGCGCTGCTGCTGTCGCCATTCCCCGAGATTTCCCACGCGGTGTTCGGGCTGGCCGATGCGGTACTCGAACTGCTGATGAGCGGATTGGCGTGGTCAGCAGAGCTGTCGCCGCTATGGTGGCCTCAGGGTGGGGGGCTTGCCGTGTTACTGGGCTTGGCCGCGGCGGGTTTGATGTTGCTGCCTCCGGGGCTGCCGGGTCGTGTTCTTTGCCTGCCGCTATTAGTGCTTCTGTTGTTCTTCCCGTCTGCACGTCCAGCATTAGGCAGCGCCTTGATCACGGTATTGGATGTTGGGCAGGGGTTGTCGGTACTGATTGAGACGGCAGAGCACCGCCTGCTCTACGACGTTGGCCCCGACTTCGATAGCGGCTATAACAGCGCTGACGCGGTGGTATTGCCCTATCTCAGGAAGCGGGGTGTCGGCGCGTTGGATCGGCTCGTACTCAGTCATGGCGATCGCGATCACTCTGGCTCCGCAGATGCACTGTTAGAAGTCGTGCCGGTAAATGAGCTTCTGTCGGGAGAGGTGGAACGCCACCGTCGGTTTGCGGCCCGCGACTGTCACGCCGAGACGCCTTGGCATTGGGATGGAGTGTCCTTTGCCTTTCTCCCGACCGGGGCGACGGTTTCGGATAATCCGAACAACCGCTCATGTGTGTTGACACTGTCCATTGATGGTCGACAAGTGGTGATTCCGGGGGATATCGAATCGCTGGTGGAGTCTAGGCTGTTGGCGTCAGGCGCATTGCAAGGTGAAGTATCGCTGCTGCTGGCTGCGCATCACGGTAGCCGCAGTTCCTCCTCACTAGCGTGGGTCAAAACGCTCAATCCTGAACACGTTGTGTTTACGGCCTCTCGTTTCAATCGCTATGCGCATCCTCACCACGCCGTCGTGCAGCGTTACGCCCGGCAGGGGAGTCAGTGCTGGCAGACTGGGATGACCGGGAGCCTCCAGTTCATATTGAGCGGAGAAGGGGTTTCGATGATTGATCCTCCGGCAAAGCGTTTCTTCTGGCAGCATTCTCCAATTGAAATGTGCGCTGGGGAGGATTCCCCGTCGCGGTGACTTTTTCGGGCCTCGCATCGCTGTATAATGCAGCCACTGAAACCGTGGGATTGTGCTGTGCTTGAACTAGTGAAAGCGGGTGGCTGGCTGATGCTGCCCATTATCCTCTCGTCCATTTTGGCGCTGGCCATCTGTGTTGAGCGCTATCTGGCGTTGAATCCTGACAAAATCGCGCCGCGTAATCTGCTCAATCAAGTTTGGGGCTGGATGCAAAACAAGCAGCTCGACAATGAAAAGCTGCGCCAGTTGCGCACCGCTTCGCCGCTGGGTGAGATCATTGCCGCGGGGCTGGGTAATGCCAAGTACGGTCGCGAGATCATGAAAGAAAGTATCGAGGACGCGGCTTCCCACGTGATTCACGGTATGGAACGCTATCTCACTGCTTTGGGGACCATTGCCGCCGTTACGCCCTTGCTGGGCCTGCTGGGCACGGTGATGGGGATGATTCGCGTGTTCAGTGAAATCATGGTGCAGGGTACCGGCAATGCGGCGGTGTTGGCCGGCGGCATATCAGAGGCGCTGATTACGACGGCCTCGGGCCTTTGTGTGGCGATCCCGGCTATGGTCATGCACCGTTATTTTCAGCGTCGCATCGATGCCATCGTCGTGACCATGGAGCAGGACACCATCAAGCTGATCAACGCGGTGCACGGCGATGTTCAGTTCAAAGATGCAGGTAAAACTGCGTGAAGTTCCGGCGTCAGCGTATTGATGATGGCGGCATCAACCTCACGCCGCTGATCGACGTCGTCTTTTTGTTGCTGATTTTCTTCATGGTGTCGACCACCTTCACCAAGGAAAGTCGCTTGCAGCTGGAGTTGCCGACGGCGGATGGCAATCCTGCCATTGAACAGCCTGAATCGCTGGAAATCGTTATCGACGCTAAGGGACAGTACCAGATCAACGACAGACGTCTTGGCAAGGCCTCGATGAGGGATCTGATGCAGGCGATGCAGGGACTGATAGGCAGTGATACGATGCGCCCGGTAGTGATTACCGCGGATGCCAATACGCCCCACCAGGCGGTAGTGAGCGCAATGGATGCCGCTGGCCGACTTGGTCTGGTTCATCTCAGCATTACCACACAGGACGCTGACACCGCTGAGTAGTCGTACTCGTTGCGGTATTTATTATGAATAAAAATCCTTCAGATTTAGCTATTTACACGCGGCTTTTAAAGTACGTTATACCTTTCTGGCCGCTGTTTGTACTCAGTGTATTGGGCTTCTCCTTCTACTCCGGCGTGCAGGTTATGCTGGCGGATATGATGCAGTTGATCGTCGATTATATTGGCGACAACGTTCAGCCCGGGGAAGGCGGGGTCACTGCCAAAATCATGTGGGCGCTGGGCGGTGATGATTTCCATCTCGGCTCTGCGCGCACCTGGATTGTGGTCGCACTGGTGTTGTTAGGTGTTGGTCGCGGTCTCGGTTTTTTTGCCGGTAACTACTTTATTGCCGGAATCTCCCACCGCCTGGTTCATGTGCTGCGCCTGGAACTGTACAAAAAAATGCAGTTCGTCCCCAGCAGCTACTTTGACCGCAATTCTACCGGGGTGATGGTGTCGAAAATCACCTTCAATGTAGAGCAGGTGACCGGCGCGGCCGTCAATGCGCTGAAGGTGGTGCTGCGGGAAGGCACGTTTGCTGTCGGTCTGTTGCTGTATCTGCTGTATATGAATTGGCAGTTGACCATGGTGTTTCTGCTGGCGCTGCCGATGATTGGCGTCACCGTCTGGTGGGTGGGTAAACGCTTTCGCAAGATCAGCCGCAAAATCCAAAATGCGATGGGCGAGGTGAACCAGGTTACCAACGACAGCATTAATGCCTATCGGGAGATTCGCCTTTACGGCGGTGCTGATCAGGAGCTGAGTCGCTTCCGCGATGCCAGCGCGAAGAACCGCGATCAGAACATCAAAATGGCTTTCTATAACGCCATCAGCCCCAGTGTTATCCAGTTCCCTGTGGTTTTAGCCACGGGACTGCTTATCTGGATTGCACTCGGCCTGACCGGCGAAATGACACCGGGCTCCTTTGTGGCGTATCTGTCAGCGGCGCTGTTTCTGCCCAAGCCGATTCGTCAGCTGGCGGAGGTTAGCAGTGTGATCCAGAAGGGGCTGGCGGCAGCACAGGATATTTTTGAGTTCCTCGATGCTGAGCAGGAGAAAGATCAGGGCAGTTATCGCTGCGAACGGGTTCGCGGAGAAATCGATATTCGCCGCCTCAATTTCTCCTACGGCCCCGGCCTGCCAAATGTTCTGACCGACATCAATCTGCATGCGGAGCCGGGTACCTCGCTGGCACTGGTGGGGCTGTCTGGCTCCGGCAAGTCGACACTGGTCAGCCTTATCTCCCGTTTCTATCAGCACGAAGACGGCGAGCTGCTGCTGGATGGCGTGGATATCCGCGACTACGCGCTGGATAATCTCCGCGACAATATCGCACTGGTCACCCAGCAGGTGACCTTGTTTAACGATACGGTCTACAACAATATTGCCTACGGCAGCATGTCGACAGCAAGTCGTGAAGATGTGCTGGCGGCCGTTGAAGCGGCCCACGCGTCCGACTTTATCAATGCGCTGCCGCAGGGCATTGATACGGTGATTGGCGAAGACGGCGTCATGCTGTCGGGTGGCCAGCGCCAGCGTCTGGCGATCGCGCGTGCCTTCCTGAAAAATGCACCGCTGCTGATTCTTGATGAGGCTACCTCGGCGCTGGATAACCGTGCAGAAGCCCATATTCAGAAGGCAATGGAAGAGGTGATGAAAGGGCGGACAACGATCGTAATCGCTCACCGCCTGAGTACGATTGAAAGTGCCGATCAGATCGTGGTGATGGAAGAGGGCCGCATATACGAGCAGGGCAGCCACAGCGAACTGATGGCGCTGGGCCAGCGCTACGCCCAGCTCTATAACAAAAACTTCGAGGAAGCCGGTGAATCTTGAGCAGCAGCTCAATGCCCGATGGTACGGACGTCCCGGCATTCTGTGGTTGATGTTGCCGCTGGAGGGATTGTTCCGAGCTGTTGCTGCGCTGAGACGTCGACTGATTGAGCCACAGCGGCTGCCCGTGCCGGTCATCGTTGTGGGCAACCTCGCCGTGGGTGGCAGCGGAAAAACACCGATGGTGCTGGCATTGGTCGAACACCTTCGCCAGCGGGGCTATCGTCCCGGTGTGGTCAGCCGCGGTTATGGCGGTAAAGCAGCAAGTTATCCCCTGTTTGTCTGTGCAGATACCTCACCGCGTGATGCCGGCGACGAACCCTGTTTGATTGCACGCCGCAGCGGCGTACCCGTGGCGGTGGCTCCCGACCGTCCGGCGGCGGCGGAACTACTAATCGCGCAAGCCGGCTGCGATATTTTAATCAGCGACGACGGCTTGCAGCACTACCGCCTGGCCAGAGACATCGAAATTGTGTTGGTCGATGCGGCAAGAGGCTTCGGCAATGGGCATTGTTTGCCGGTTGGTCCGTTGCGCGAGCCGCGAAGCCGCTTGCAAGCGGTGTCGCTGTGCGTCAGCAATGGTGAGATTGCCGCAGACCTGCCCGAAGTGAGCCATAGCATGCAACTGAGCGGGCAGGTGCTGGTCAATTTGAACGACGGGCAGCGTTGCGGCGTCGCAGAGTGGGCGGGCAGTCAACGCATTCATGCGGTCGCGGGTATCGGTCATCCGCCACGGTTTTTTGCCAGCCTGCGAGCGCTGGGCTTTGAACCTATTGAGCACGCCTTTGGCGACCACCATGCGTTTCAGCCGGACGATTTGCAGTTCGGCGATGACTTGCCGGTCGTCATGACGGAGAAAGACGCCGTGAAGTGCGCGGCATTCTGTCCCGATAACAGTTGGATGCTGCCGGTGGATGCGCAGCTTTCCGACGACTTTTTTGCCACATTGGATATCGAGCTTGAGAGCTTGCCTCACAAGCCCCGGTCCTGAAATTCTGATTGAGGTTGTTCATGTCATACACGGTGATTATTCCCGCACGCTATGCGTCCAGTCGCCTGCCCGGCAAACCCCTGATGGATATCGCGGGCAAGCCAATGATTCAGCATGTGTGGGAGCGCACTCGAAGCAGCGCGGCGAGCGCTGTGGTGATTGCCACGGAAGATGCGCGTGTGGCTGAGGCCTGTGAGGCCTTTGGCGCCGAGGTGTGCATGACCTCGGATGCCCATGAAAGCGGCACCGACCGCCTGCAGGAAGTGGTCAGCAAGCTGGGGCTGGCGGACGATGAGATCGTCGTTAATGTGCAGGGCGATGAGCCCTTGTTGCCCGCGGCGGCGATCGAACAGGTGGCGGAAAATCTTGCTGCCCGGCCTGCCGCGGGGATCGCAACGCTGAAGGAAGCTATTCACGATGCCGAGACCGTATTCAATGCCAATGCAGTGAAAGTGGTGAGCGACCGCGAGGGCTTCGCCCTGTACTTCAGTCGCGCGCCGATTCCCTATGCCCGGGATCACTGGAGTGGCGGCGAGCAGACGCTGCCAGTCGGTCAGGCTTACTGGCGGCATATTGGTATCTATGCCTATCGCGTGGGGTTCCTGCACCAGTTTGTCCAGTGGCCCGGTGGTGAGCTGGAGAACAGCGAGCGACTGGAGCAGCTACGCGCCATGGAGAATGGTGTGCGTATTCATATCGCTGAAAGCTGCGTGGCGATTCCCGGTGGGGTCGATACCGACGCCGACCTGCAAGCGGTTCGTGCGCTGGTGGAGACAGGCAATGGCTGAGCGGGTGCTGTTCGTCTGTCTGGGCAATATCTGTCGTTCACCCACGGCGGAGGCGGTATTCCGCCAGCGAGTGCAGGCGGCCGGAATGGCAGGGCAGATTGATATCGACTCTGCGGGCACTGGCGACTGGCATATCGGCAAGGCGCCAGACCGCCGCAGTCAGCAGTTTGCCGCGCGCTTTGGTTACGACTTGTCGCCGTTGCGGGCCCGTCAGGTCAGTGAGGAGGATTTTCGTGAATTCGATTATATCCTCGCCATGGACCTCGCCAACCTTGCCGACCTGCAGGCAATTCAGCCGCCCGACAGTCGCGCTCGTCTGGAGCTGTTTCTGGCCTACAGTGAGGCTGATGAAGACGAAGTCCCCGACCCCTATTACGGTGGTGATGAGGGCTTCCTGCGGGTGCTGAAACTGGTTGAGTCGGCCAGTGACGGCCTGTTGCAGACCCTGCGAGGTGAGTCTTGACGCTGGCGGTTCAACGCCAGGTATTGCTTACCGGGTTTAATACGCTGGCTTTGCCCGCAGTGGCGGAGGCGTATTGCCGGATTGAACGCGATGAGCAGCTTGCCGAGGCCCTGACGCTTTCCCGGAATGAGGGCTGGACGCCGCTGATTCTGGGGGGCGGCAGCAACTGTGTGTTCAGTCAGAATGTCCCCGGTCTTGTTCTCCATCTTGCCCAGCGAGGTATTCATGCCTCTGAGCATGACGGTGAGCTCGTCGTTGAGGTCGCGGCGGGGGAGAACTGGGACGCACTGGTTCGCTACAGTCTTGAGCAAGGCTGGTATGGCCTTGAAAACCTCATCGCGATTCCGGGTGCTGCGGGCGCTGCGCCGGTGCAGAATATCGGCGCTTATGGTCTGGAGCTGTCCAGTCGCCTGCTGTGGGTGGAAGGTTGGGACATCGACGCAGCGACCCTGCGGCGCTTGAGCCTGGCCGAATGCCAATTGGCTTATCGCGACAGTATCTTCAAACATGCCTTGCGGGATCGCTTTGTGATCTGTCGCCTCGCTCTGCGCCTGAGCCGCCGCCCGGAAACCCGCGCGGATTACCCGGCTCTGCGCGATTTTTTGCAGGAGCAGGGGCAGAACCCCGATGCCCTGCATCCACAGACGCTGGCGCGCGCCGTTGCGGAAATACGTGCCAGTAAGCTGCCCGATTATCGGCGGGAGCCCAATGCCGGCAGCTTCTTCAAAAACCCTATTCTCAGCGCAGGGCAGGCTGAGGCACTGCTTCAGGAATACCCGGGTATGCCGCATTGGCCGATGACCGATGGCCGGGTCAAGCTGGCGGCGGCCTGGCTGGTGGATCAATGCGGCTGGAAAGGACGGCGCGAGGGCAAGGTCGGTGTTCACCCGCAGCAGGCCATCGTGCTGGTCAACTACAACCACGCCAATGGTGAGGAACTGTTGGCGCTGGCGGCCCGCATTCAAGACTCTGTTTACGCGCGGTTTGCTGTCCTGCTGGATATCGAGCCGCGGGTGTATTGAACCCGGGGAGCTGCGACAGTGGGTATTGATATTCCACTTCCTGGTGCTTCGCTGAGGTATTACCCGGACTATGTTACTGATGCCGACCGGCTTTTCTGCGCACTGAGAGATGGCATCGACTGGCAGCAGCCGCAGCTTAAGGTCTTTGGTAAATGGCACCCGACCCCGCGTCTGGTTGCCTTTGTCGGCGATGAGGGCGTGTCTTATCGATACAGCGCGCAGCGACACCAGGCATTGCCCTGGCCTGACGTATTATGCGCTGTTCGCCGTCAGCTTCGGCTGGATTTCGATTTGGACTTTAACAGCGCCTTGCTCAATTACTATCGCGACGGCGATGACAGTATGGGTTGGCACAGTGACGATGAGCCTGAACTGGGCGCCGCGCCGGCTATCGCGTCACTGAGCCTTGGCGACAGCCGGGATTTTCGTTTCCGCCCCTTTCCGGGTCGACATCAAGCGGGTTCACCCACGCATACCGTCACGCTTGAAAATGGCTCACTGCTACTGATGTTGCCTCCGACTCAGGAATTTTGGCAGCACAGCCTGCCACGCCGCGCCCGGCGCGGGCCGCGCATCAATATTACCTTTCGAAATATCTGCCGCTAGGGCACTGGCAAGCCGCTAGTGACAGGAGAGATAAGTCGCACTTATCTAGCACATGCCACCGGCAAAATGGTATCTTCTGGCTCGATAACAGGGAGTCACTTATGATCACAGTGCTGGTTGCAGACGACCACGCCATGGTGCGTACAGGCATAGCAAGGATGCTGGATGATGCCGCGGATATTTCGGTGATTGCGGAGGCTGCCAGTGGCGAAGAAGCCATTCAGCGCTGCCGGGAATTAAAGCCAGATATCGTATTGATGGATGTACGCATGCCCGGTATGGGTGGTTTGGAGGCAACACGTAAACTGCAGCAGCTGGTGCCGGAAACGCGCATTATTGCTGTGAGCGCCCTTGAGCAGGAGCCCATGCCCAGCCGCCTGCTGAAGGCGGGTGCCTGGGCGTATCTGACCAAGGGTGGAGATGACTCCGGGCAGGAGGTGTTGACCGCCGTGCGTCAGGTCGCCAGCGGTCGTCGCTACCTCAGCCCGAGTATCGCGCAGGCACTGGCACTGCGTAGCTATGATGAGAAGTCCGCGTCGCCATTTGATACCTTGTCGGAGCGGGAGATTCAGATCAGCCTGATGATCAGCAATGGGTTACGGGTGCAGGATATTGCCGACACCCTGCATATTCAGGCCAAAACGGTGAACAGTTACCGCTACCGCATTTTCGAAAAGCTGGATGTCAATGGTGACGTGGCGCTGACCTTGCTGGCGATGCGTCACGGGCTGATCGAGGCGCCCGGCGGCGAAGACTGAAGGATTTCATGCCCCCAACAACGAGTTTTGACCACCAGCGCTTTCTGAAGACGGTTACCCAAAAGCCCGGCGTATATGTGATGTTGGACGCCGATGGAAAGGAACTCTATGTCGGCAAGGCAAAGAACCTGCGCAAGCGTTTGAGCAGCTACTTTCGCACTTCCGGCTTGAATAACAAGACCGTTGCGCTGGTCTCGCGTATCGCTCAGATAGAAGTGACGGTGACGGCCAGCGAGCGCGAGGCCTTGCTGCTCGAACAGAATCTGATCAAGCGCTACCGACCGCCGTACAATATTCTGCTGCGCGACGACAAATCCTACCCGTACATATACCTCAGCAGCGATCAGCGGCACCCGCGCCTGAGTCTGCATCGTGGCAGTAAACGCGGCAAGGGGCAGTATTTCGGCCCTTACCCCAGTGCGGGGGCCGTGCGCGAGAGCCTGAACTGGCTGCAAAAAGTGTTCAAAGTTCGCCAGTGTCAGGACAGCTACTACCGCAACCGCAGCCGTCCCTGCCTGCAATACCAGATCGGACGGTGCACCGCGCCCTGCGTCGGCAAAATCAGCGACGATGAGTATGCCCGCGATGTCCACCATACGGAGCTGTTTCTCAGCGGTAAAAGTGCGGCCCTGCAAACAGCTTTGGCTGATGAAATGGAGCAGCATGCTCAGGCACTTGAATTTGAAAAAGCTGCCGAACTTCGGGATCGCATTGCCTACCTCCAGCAGGTTCAGGCCAGTCAGTGCATTGAAGGCGAATCCGGAGATCTCGATATTGTTGCCGGGGTCATTGAAGCGGGCTTGTGCTGTATCCAGCTCTTGTCCGTGCGGGGCGGGCGGGTGCTTGGCAGTCGCAGCTATTTCCCCAAGAGCTCGCTGGAAGAGGGCCTGGAAGCCCACGTTGAAGCATTCATTGCCCAGCACTATTTGATTGGCAGCGGCGCAATGGATATGCCCCGCGAACTGGTACTCAATATTGAGCTGGGCGATGCCGATATACTCGCCGCCAGCCTGAGCGAACAACTCGGGCGACAGGTAGCGATTGTGCATAAAGTTCGCAGCCAGCGGGCCAAGTGGCGGCAACTGGCGATGACCGCTGCCGAGCAGAATCTGCGCAATCGGCTGGCTGCCGGGGAGAGCATGAGTGCGCGTTACCGGGCGCTCGCCGAGGTGCTGGCCTTGCCCGAACCGCCGGAGCGACTGGAGTGCTTTGATATCAGCCACAGCAGTGGTGAGGCCACCGTGGCCTCCTGCGTGGTATTTGACGGTAACGGTCCGTTAAAAAGCGACTATCGCCGGATGAATATCGAGGGCATCACGGCAGCGGATGACTATGCGGCGATGCGGCAGGCGCTGACTCGGCGCTACAAACGCATTGCCAGTGGTGAAGTGCCCCGGCCGGATGTACTGTTTATCGATGGCGGTAAGGGACAGCTGAACCAGGCGCTGGAGGTGCTCGGTGAACTGGAGATCAGTGACTTGCTGGTGGTCGGTGTCGCCAAGGGGGCTGATCGCCGGGCCGGACTGGAGGTGCTGATTCGCGGCGACGATGGTCGGGAAATTAGTCTGCCGGATAACAGTCCGGCCTTGCACCTTATTCAGCATATCCGCGATGAATCCCACCGTTTTGCCATCACCGGGCACAAAGCCCGCCGGGATAAGGCGCGTCGACAGTCTGGCCTGGAGGCGATTCCGGGCGTCGGGGCAAAGCGTCGGCGCGATCTGCTCCGTCACTTTGGCGGATTGCAGGGCGTACAGCAGGCCAGTGTGTCTGATTTATGCATGGTGCCCGGTATTAGTGAAAAAATTGCACAGGATATCTACGAAGGCCTGCGCAGCCGCTAGAAAAGCCCTAAAATGGCGCAAGCCGGTTCAAATGAGACGAGTATGAATATCCCCAACGCCCTGACTTTATTTCGCATCGTATTGATTCCGGTGTTCGTTTTGCTGTTTTACCTGCCGTTTCCCGGCAGTTATCTGGCGACGGCAGCGGTCTTCGGGCTGGCGGGCATCACGGATTGGCTGGATGGCTACCTGGCGCGCAAGCTCGGGCAGTCAACGCCGCTCGGTGCATTTCTGGACCCGGTCGCCGACAAGTTAATGGTGGCGGTTGCATTGGCGTTGTTGATCGAACGCTATGATGCCTGGTGGTTTACCTTGCCGGCGGTGATTATCATCGGTCGCGAGATTGTGATTTCAGCCCTTCGGGAATGGATGGCTGAGCTGGGTAAGCGCACCAGTGTGGCAGTCTCTTACCTGGGCAAGGTGAAAACTACAGCCCAGATTATTGCGATCATCGGCTTGCTGCTGTTGCCGCCAGACCCTGAAAGCCTTGGCTACATGGCGAACATGATCTGCCTGTATGTGGCAGCGCTGCTTACTTTGTGGTCAATGCTGATTTACCTGCGTGCAGCCTGGCCGGATTTACGCGCCAAGGCGTAAAAAAAATCCGCTAAATCAGCAACTTTCCTTGACAGCAGTAGGTGAGTGACTAGAATAGGCGCCTTCTTGATTCGCTGCTCTGTCGTCGCCTGACAGCAGAACAGAAAACCGAGAAAATGCGGGAATAGCTCAGTTGGTAGAGCGCAACCTTGCCAAGGTTGAGGTCGCCGGTTCGAACCCGGTTTCCCGCTCCAAACTCGTCTTTCGGCAATCGATTGAGAGACAGTGAAAAGGCGCGGTGGCAGAGTGGTTATGCAGCGGACTGCAACTCCGTGTACGCCGGTTCGATTCCGACCCGCGCCTCCATTTTCCTTCCCTGACGATATCTTTTTCTAACGCGGCAAAGCTGTGCGCAGTTGTTGGCGTATGCGAGTCGTGGCGGATTTCTCCGCCAGTTCTTATGCAATATTCGCGGTGCTGGCCGGGGCGGTCTTGACGCCATGATAGGCTTTGGCGAAATGCTCCCAGTTCATCGGCATTCTCTGCCGCCAGCGGGCCGGCAGACAGCTCAATGGCACCGGCGAGCCGTTGCATTCATACCAGAACAGCCATTGGCAGTGCAGGTGAGGGGTGAGGCGGCTGACGATCTGTGCGGCAGCAGGCGTCAGGGCCATGCTGCGCAAATCGCTGCGCTTCAGGGTGATGGTCTCCAGAAGACTCAGGCCCTGATTCAGTGCGAACAGAATCGCGGCGCGTTCGCTGCGTTCAAAGTCTGCGATCATAATGCCTTCAAGTGGCGCGGCTTCCTCATGAGGCAACAACTGCCGCGAGTCGCGTATCCAGCCGTTGATTGCCGCCTGCTCCGCAGCGAGCTGTAAACGCTGGTAGGCATCGTGGCGGGCGTTTTTGCCATCGATCCACTCTATACGACTGAGACAGTTCAGTAGCTCATCTATCGCTAGCTCATCAAGGGCTTGCTCATAGAAGGTTCCATCCTTGAAGCAACTCAAGTCCACAAAACAGTTAAGATCTGAAAAACGCATGATTGGGTCCGCCTTAGCTCTAACGGTTTTATTATGTTTTAACGCTCGCCTAAGAACAATTTAACTTAGGGGTTTATACGTATTGTCACAAAGAATCGTGATGGATGTCTCTAATTATTGTGTCGAAAACGCGGAATTTTTGTCCAAAATTGCCGTCAAATGCGCTAAATGTACGGCTGTTAAGATAAAAACGTTTTCATTTTTCACGAATCAAAAACAATGTGTCATTCCGTTTTTAGCAGCAAGTCTCCCCAGTTTTCAGTCTCTCTTGCGCCATTTCGAGGTAGTCCGGGTCGGAAGAAAGTGCCTGGTCAATGATCTCCAGCGCCCAGTCGGGAAGCGAGGGATTGAGTCGGTAGTAGACCCATTTACCCCGACGCTCGTCTTTAACCAGTTCGCAGCGCTTCAGCTCCGCCAGGTGGCGGGAAACTTTAGGTTGGCTCAGTTGTAGCGCGCTGGTCAGATCGCAGACACACAACTCGCCGTGATGGCGCATCAGCAAAAGGCTTTTCAGTCGGGTGTCGTGGGCAAGGCATTTGAAAAACTGCAGGGTATTAGTCATCGAAAACTCCGGTTGCTGATGGCAATTATATTTGTCGCCCCGGATATTTGAAGGGCCTGCGTAAATCACGTACTGCACCTTTCGCGTACTCTGTGTAGGGTTCGTGAAAATGCATGCGTGGTACGTCATGAATAAGAAACGCGGCTTCGTTATTCTCGGATCACTTTTTTCGCTGTGTATGAGCCTGTTTGCGGCCAGATCACTGTGGAAAACACCGGTTAGTGAGGCTGATACAACACAGAGAATAGCGGCCTTATACAGTCAGGAGCTGCATCATTGGCTGGAGGATGGGAGTGACAACTGGCCCACGCCTCGCTATGTCCTTGTCTACAGTCGTCCGGGGCAGCTTTCCCCCTTGCTTGAGCGCCTGCGTTTGGACGACTACGCTGTTTTGTATAGCAATAACGCTCAGCAGAGGGCACTGCTGCGACTGTCGGCACCGGAAGAATTGCTGCGATTACAATGGATTGAAGCGGTCAGCGTTGTTTCTGCAGCGAAGCCGCCGCTAACGACAATAGAAATGAGGCGTCTTAATGCGCGTAGTCCCTGAGAAAAACGGTTACTCACATCTTGTTGCGGCTTTCTTGAGCGCAGGCATTGCCGCGCTTTCGTCGTCGCCACTTCATGCTGGAGACGCGCAGAATATTCGTCTGAATAACGCGCTCGAGCGAAAGATTGGCAGCCATATTCGCGGGCAATTGCAGCGACCCAGCAAGAACGCACTGCAGAGCGATCGTCTGCTTAACGCTGCCGCAGACCAGGGCGCGATTCCCGTCGAACTGCTGTTGCGTCCTGAGCTGCTGCCAGATGATGTGACCATGCAGCTCGAAGACATGGGCTTGACTGTGCGCTATCTGAGTTCAGACCATCGCTGGGCAAGGGTGCTACTCACGACAGATTCCTCACTGCAGGCACTGGCCAGTGCGGAGTGGATTCAGCAGGCCAACTACGCCCCGGAGCCGGTGACACGGCGGGGCGATGCCCGCAGTCGCGCCGGTGTGGCGCTTCGCAGCGAGGTCTTGGCTGCCGACTTAACGGTTGATGGCACTGGGCAGCATATCGGGATTCTGTCCGACAGCTTTGCGCATACCGCCGATGTTCGCGATGCCAATACGACACCTGCCGCGGGGGAGAGTGGTGTTTTGCGCGGCAGCAAACCCCAGGACAGTGGAGATCTGCCCGCATCCGTCCGAATTCTTTTCGATGATGATCGCGATAGCAGCAACGCGCTGGCGGGAACTGATGAAGGCGCGGCCATGGCCGAGCTGATTTACGATATCGCGCCCGGCGCAGAGTTGAGTTTTCACAGTGCGGGAGGCAGTCGGCGAGAGTTCGCTCAGGGTATTGCGGCACTGTGTAACAGCGGCGCCTCGGTGGTTGTGGACGATGTACTGTTTCTGACCGAGTCCAGTTATCAGGACGACTTGCCGGCGCTGGCTGCGAGTGCCTGTGTGGAGCAGGGCGTTGCCTACCTCAGCGCTCTCGGTAACGACGCCAACAAAGCTCACCGCTTTGTCTACCGTGATAGCGACAGTGGTGTCGATATGGCCGGTACGCTGGCGGTGCCCGATGGTAGCGATCTTCACAACTGGTCCGATAATGGTGTTGACCGTTTTATGGCGATCCGCCTGCCGGCCTTTGCGAGCACTTACGTGGTGTTGAACTGGAACCAGCCCAATGCCAGTGTTAACAGCAGTAATGGCGCTCAGATTGACCTCAACCTGTATGCGACCACATCTCCGCAGCTGGACGCACTCGACTCCGCGAGCACAGGATTCTACGCCAGCAGTACCAACACGCAGGGCAGAACCGGCGTGCCTTTTGGTGATGCGGTGGAATTTGTGCTGCTGGAAACCGGGGCGAACAGTCAGACATTCTACCTGGCCATCGATCACTTTGACGGCAGCCAGGGAGACATCCCACAGCAGACCGGCGTGCCGCTGGAGTTTCGTCTCCTTTATACCGGCACTACGCCGACCAGTATTGAATATGCCTTTAATGGACCAAGCGCCTGGGGACATGCGACGGCGATAGGTGCGGCGGCGGTCGCGGCCGTACCCTGGTGGGAATCCCCCCAGTATGTTCCGGGCAGCTATACCACCCCAGCGATTGATCCCGAGCGCTTTAACTCCGTGGGTGGCGTGCTATCTATGCAATTCGATAGCAATGGCGATTATCAGCTCAGCACGCGCCGCACGCCGCAATTTGCCGCCATCGATGGCAACAATACAACGTTTTTGGGCTCACCATCGTCGGTCGTTCCGCCGATTGATGGTGAGCCGGATGGCTATCCCAACTTCTTTGGCACATCCGCCGCCGCACCCAATGCGGCGGCTGTCTTTGCGCTCTTGCTGGAGGCCTTTCCCAATGCCACGCCGGCGCAGTTAATTGCGGCGACCCGGGACAGCGCAATTGATGTGACCGGCAGCGAAGCCTCTACCGGTGAAGACGACGTGACCGGCAGCGGCCTGATGGATGCCCGCGCGGCGGCAGAACTGCTGAGTCAGCGTGTGGATCCCGTCGATAATGGTGGCGGTGATGACAACGCAGGCGGCGATGACAACTCGGACGGCGGTGATGGCGGTTTCGCCGGGGGCATTGGTGGCGGCTCCTCCGGTGGCGGAGGTGGCGGTGGCTGCTTTATCGCCACTGCTGCCTACGGCAGTTTCCTGGCCGAAGATGTAGAACTGCTTCGCGACTTCAGAGATGACGTCTTGCTCAAGTTTGGCGCAGGTCGCGAGTTTGTGCGGCTCTACTATCGTTACTCGCCGCCACTGGCAGAGGCCATTGCCGGGCACGAGTGGGCGAGGGCCGTGGTCCGAGCAGGCCTGTTACCGCTGGTGCTCAGTATCCGCTACCCCATCACCACGATAGCGATGATTCTGTTGATGATTGGCTGCATCGCTGCCCAGCGTCGGCAGAAATACCTGCCAGAAAACGCATAAGTCTGCTAAGGCGTTGTTTTTCCAGCGCTTGATAAGTAGAATTGTGCGCCTTCCTACACGCCTGCAACTCAGCGCGGGCGTGTATCTCGCATCCCTGCCCGGGTGGTGAAATTGGTAGACACAGGAGACTTAAAATCTCTAATGTCAACTATTTTTAGGAGGTGGCAATAGGGCTGAAAGCCACGCAGCATAAGGCTTTCAGAAGGATTTAAGCTTTACGGTTAATTTGAAAATGGCTCGCTAGGTGTCAAATAGGGGCCACTAGAACCAAAGAAGATGTAACAAGCCTGGTAAAGCCAGGCAAATGTAAGACCACGCCCGAGTGGTGAAATTGGTAGACACAAGGGACTTAAACAATTTGAGCCCTCCAGGGGAAACCCTGAAGGTGAAGCCCGTCAAACTCGGCGAAAGCCCTGGATTTGATTAGAATCCGAGCCAACGCCGAGCCAAGCCCTAAGGTAGTTTCTTGGGGAAGGTGTAGAGAGCAGACGGCGGGCACCTAAGGCAAAGCGGTTACACGTGGCGCTAGGGTGAAGGCGTGCTCCAGACCACGAACAGCTATCTATATCGAATGCTGGCGGCGAAAGTCGAAGTGGTAAGAAAATCCCTCGACTGGAAACGGTCGTGCCGGTTCGATTCCGGCCTCGGGCACCATCTTTGTCAACTTCGCATTATTTTGTGCTGTGCTAGTGAAGAGACCTACTACACTGGTGTGGAAGGAACAGGTCCAGTCTTGCGTTTCTTTGCCGTTTCCGTGCTGCGCTTGTCGATCTTTCCACGCCACGTTTCCAGCGCCATGATGTCGTCAAGAAGCTCATCAGGTTCAGGGATCGCGATCCCTCCCATTAGTGCCTTGTCGTGTGCGTAGTTTGAGCACTTTGTCATACCTGCATTCACCTGAGCGTAGTCGTCGTCCTCGACCATCACGCCAGCAAGCCTTTGGGTCTCTACACCTTTTCGGAAGCGCAGGATGACTTCACGCAGTAGAACCTCCTCGACGGCACGCTCCCATGCCATGCGCAAATGAAAGTAGGCTTCGATTGTCAGCCTCCGGTGTTCCTGTTCTTCGCCATCGTTATGAAGTTTTGCGATAGCTTGATGCTGCGCCTTCAAGGCACCGATGCGTTTGCTTGCGTTTTTCCCTTCGAATGGCAAATCCGGGTGAGCCACTCCAAAGCCTTCAGCACGCCGGACCAAGCTTTGGGTGACAATTGGGACGCCAGCCAGTTTCGCTTCCTCGGCGAGCACGCACAAGAAGTAAATATCGTGGGTGAACACGATTACTTGGCGCTGTGCCGCTTCGATGGATAGGCGTTTCGCCACGCGCTCGCGCCGACGGTGGTCAAGTGACGAGACGGGGTCATCAAACACGATGCCGCCCTTGCCTCCACTCAGCCCAACTTCAGCCAGAAAGGAACCGATCGCAACCGCTCGTTGCTCACCCTCGCTCAAGATGTCGCCTGGACTGCGGCTTTGTGGCAGTTCCAATTTGAGTTTATGCAAGGCTTTGCCACGATCTGAACGACTTTGCAATGAAACGCGTAGCGTGCCTACTCCGAGCGCCTTGAACTCGCGGTTCAGAGCCTCGGTAAGTTCTTTGGATACTACCTTTTCCGCCAGCTCCGATGCCTTCAATGAGATGGCGTTTGTCTTCACCGCTGATAGGCATTTCATGAGCTTTGCCTGATGGGCAAGTCGGCTGACAGCCATGGCGACAGCACCCTTGACTTGGCTTAGTCGTACTCGTGCATCCAATTCCATGAACTGCTTTTGCAACGCGGCTCGGGCTTTCTCGTCCGATGCTTTTTCCAAGGTCTCGGCTTCGGAATTCAGCTTGTTTGCCAGTGCCTGGAGCCGAGCTGCTGGATTGACCAGAGCCTGATTGATGTCATTCCACTGGTGTGAGATCACTGCTGCTTTGATGGCCTCTTGGCGAGCAGTCAGAAGTGGTTCAAAAGCCTTGGCATCAGCGGCAAGTTGCGGATCCAGGGCTTCGATTTCTCCATGTGTCACATCGTCGAGGTTTAGCGTCAGGTTTTGTGTAATGAATGGCTTATACTCAGCGTACAGTGCAGCACGGCGTGCTTGAGAGGTCTTCTCCGCTTCCTGCTGGATGAAAGCCTCGAAGCGCAGTAAGCGGTCAGCGCCTTCGGCAAGAGGCTGCTGGCAAAGCGGGCAAGGTGCGTCTGCGCCCAGTTCCGGAAATCCTTTATCTGGATGGGATTCTGCTGCGAACTTGCGAGCAGCATCGAACAGTTCACGCCATGCTTCGCCGCCAGTGCCTGGCAGTAAGTTTTCGCCTTCCTTGAATTGTTTCGCCGCAAGTGCAGCTGCAGCTTGTGCCGTGCGATAGCTGTCAGCTAGCCCCCTCAACTTTGTGACAACGGCTTGATCTACCAATGCGCCTTGGTTGGTTACATTCGCCGCTATGGTCGCGATGCGACGGGCGCGTAGTCGCAATTGTGTAGCTTTCTCTTTCGGGTTGTTCTCCTTTAGGCTCTTGTCTAGCGACGTATGCTGGACAAGTTCTTCCGGTGTCACCGTGGCGAGTGCGTCAATTTGGGCTTGAGTCGTTTTGGCGGAAAGCGACGCGATCAGTTTGCCGACTAACGTATCACCCAGCAAGGGCGCAAACGCTGCGAGATCAGCAGCATAGTGGGAGTGCTCGGTCTCTATCGCCGTCTTTAGCTGCTTGCAGACTTTCGCTAGGCCCTCGAATACATCAAGACCGTAGGGAACATAAGAAAAATCGTCCTCCCTATCGAGGTAAGCGCGGGCGCAACGTGAGTCGAAAATCGCAAACGATGATAGTGCAGCAGGAGCCGTTTTGCCGTGCATCCAGTGTGCATCCTTTGCAACACCGTCTATGACAATCTCGAAGGTGGCTTGCGGGGTCCCCGTGCTTCCTGCGAGGAGATTGGCGTTCGGATGTATTGCCTCCATCTGGTCGCGCGCGCGACACGCACGTTTGAGCACACGTGAGTATCCCGATTTACCTGAACCATTGTCGCCATAGATGACGGTCATTCCAGAAGTGCCGAAAGGCAGATTTTGGTTTTCGGCAATTGCGTTGACATGCCGCATGTTCTTTATGGCACGCAACTCAACGTGGGTCGTCACTTTCACCGGAGCCGGAATCTGGTCAGCTGTTAATGGTTTAGGCTTACGGTCCTTGGGGTCCGGGATGTCATGCGCGGCCTTGAGCAGCGCAAAGAGATCGTCTTGGTCTTCTCCCGTCAGTGTCTGCTTGGCCAGCAGGCGTGCCACAGCATCGCTTTGCCATTCGGGTAATCCCTTAGTCCAGTCCAGTATCTCCTGCAATATCGACATCGGTTTCCTCCCGCCATCGTTGTTGTTTGTCTTTCGGAAACTCTCCATATCTTGTCGCGGAAATCACATAAAACGACAACACATTACGAATAATGTACCAATCTCTTTTCATGTGGTACTTCATGTTGCCCTGTGGGCATGACTGTCTAGGTCTTGGCACTTTCCTTTAAAGCAATCAGCCGCTTTTTCAGCGGGGCTGCTTTCCCTGGATGAAATCGCTCCAAGTGCAGAACGCGCCCCATCGCTTGGGCATAGGGGCCGCGTTCAAACGAAAGTATTTCACCGTTCGATATGCGCAGTTCTATGTCACGTACGGCAGCGCGGGTTCTGCTGTACACGGCTTTCCCCAAGCCAGGTTTGGCGTTCACGGAAAGCTTTGTGACTTCCATACGGGCGCCGGATGTAGAAATCTCATGCTTGGCCCGTTTGGGCTGGTACCCAAGTTTGAGCAACATGCCATAAATCTGCCGCATCACTTCCGATTTTTCCTGATTCGTTAGGAACGCTTTTGACGATACAGCGATGTCATCGACGTAACGGGAGTAGATAAGCCCTTGAGATGCGAGTTTTGTGTGCAGTATCGGTTCATCCTGCCAAAATACGAGGTTCGCCAGAAATGAGCTGGTAATGGCACCTTGTGGCAACTCGCCTTGCCGAGTAGTTAGCTGGGTCAGGCATTGCGACACATCCTGACTGAATCCGAAGAGACCATTCCAAACTTTAAATACAAGTTCTGCGGAAGTGGAGGGGAAAAACCCGCTGATGTCTTCGTTGATAACAATTCTGGCGTTGCTATGGAGTGCTGCGTTTACTTTGTAGTCGCTGCCTTTGATACTCCCAGTCAAATACGCTGGGTAGTCCACATGGTCCAGGATCTGGCTTTTGATCCTTCGGTGGACCTCTTTTAGTGGCGCCAGGGCATCATAGGTGTTGCGGATGCTGCCGTCCGGTTTGGCAATGGACTTTGCGACGCGGTATAGACCGTCGGCCCGCTTGGCAAGCGATAGCAGTTCATCGACAGACAGACCCAACGGTACATGCAGGGCATGCAGCGTGCCGATACGGCGTTGTCTATATAAGGGCGCGCTGATTGCTGACAGGCTCATTGAGCAATTCCAGTGCGGTACGCGCAAGTTCCCCTTGCAGCGTCTTGTCAATGCCGTCTAGGTCGCCGCCTTCTGCGCCCAGGAAAAAGAGGATACCAACGGGTACGCGCAATGCCTGTGCGATCTTGGTCATGGTGGAAAGAGTTGGGTCGCGCTTGTTGTTTTCCAGCATGGACAGGTAGGAGACAGAGCACTCAGCCTGTCGTGCGAGATCAGCTTGGGAGACCCCCCGCCGAGTGCGGCACAGCTTGATGGCTTGTCCAAGGTTCATGAGTTACTCCGATAAATCAAATATTGGGCTTGCTGCGTTTTGGCTCACTCCCATCACTTCATCCAGTCAGTGAGATTACTCACTGTGCGGATGACGATGTCGGTGATGCGCAGAGCCCGGAACACGAGTTCACCGTGTTCAAGCTCCCGCCTTTCCGAACTCGCAAGCATGCTGCGCAACTGCTGCAACACGTTATCCAGTTCTGCCAGAGCGCCAGCATCGAGTTGGCTGTAATGTACATCGCGCAGCTTTTGGAGCGTTGCGATGCTGTTCTTCAAAGTTTCGTACTTCATTGGAGTGCTCCTTTTAAACTCGGCAAAACGCCGAAGCCCCGTAACAAGGCGATTGGCCGAAAGGAGCCAACTCGATGCGCAAGCCCAACACCAGTTTTCGCGGCTATGAAGCCCCGTCTCTGCGACCACCTGATTGTGGCTACCGATTAGCTGATTACACGTTGCTAATGGCGGACACACAGCGGCGAGAGGGCGGACCTTCGCGGCGGACCGATGCTGCCGGCCTGCCTCACCTCAAAATCTCCAACACTGGATGAAGGAGCGGCCTGAATTACTTCAGGCAATACACACGGACCTTTCGCTTTTACGGTAAGAGCAACACTTCAAAGAACAGATACCTAGTCGGTTCGACTAGCCAACGCCATTACAGCATGGATAGCGTCATTTGGCAACAAAAATTCACTGTCAGTGAATTTTATGCTCATTATGTGGGTGTTCCAGTCAAGAAGCACCCTGACCGGGCATCTCTCCAAGTGAATCTTGAAGCCCAATGCATCCCGGCGTACCGCCGTCGGGCTCGCGGGCTGCGCCCCGCGCTTCTTGTCGAATCGCGGCCATCCGGCTTTGATCCCTGACGCCTCCGGCTCTTGAGAGCCTGCGCGCTCCGCTTGCCAGGCCGAGAGAGGCTGGTGGGGTGGGGCGGTCTTGCTGTTTCCCTTCACCGTACCACGGCGTTCTCGCTGTCAAGGGCGGCGCGTGCTCCGCGCGCTTGCGTCCTGCGGCCGTTGGTCACCCCTGACGGCTTGCGCTGCGCCGTGCTAGCGCCGGTTCCGGGCAATTCCGCCCGAGCAACCGGAGCACGATCATGACTAAATTCTCTCTCATTTCCGATTCATCGCTGCTGGTTCGTGACGACCAGGGGCGCTACTTTCCGGCTACTGCCGACCAGATTCTGACGGCTGCGCGCCAGGTGATCGACCAGAAGATCCAGCGTGGCGCCTCGTTCACGTCACCGGCCATCGTCAAGGAGTTCCTTTGTGCGAAGCTGGCAGGGTTCGACCACGAGGTGTTCGCGTGCCTGTTCCTGGATTCGCAGCACCGCTTGATCGAGTATGCCGAGCTGTTTCGCGGCACTATCGACGGGGCGGCGGTCTACCCGCGGGAAGTGGTGAAGATGGCACTTCAGGTCAACGCTGCCGCGGTGATCTTCTCGCATAACCATCCGAGCGGGAATCCCGAGCCGAGCCAAGCGGACCGGACGATTACCCAGCGGCTGAAAGAGGCACTCGCACTGGTGGACGTGCGTACCCTGGATCATATCGTCGTCGGCGGTGAACAGACATCGTCATTCGCCGAGCGGGGGCTGTTGTAGCACAGGGGCTTCGGCCCCTTTTTTACTGTGCCGTGTTTTGCTACTTGGGTCCGTTTCGTTCGCGCTGACGGAAGCGCTTGATATATGCATCATCGACCAAATCGTCGGGACCGAGATTCAGGGCGCAGTTGCCTAAGGAGGCTAGCGCCCGGTCGGTTAGCTTGAAGCCCCTTGGCAGTTGGCCGTAATTCCCGGCACTGTTCTCGTCGATAGCGGCGAACAGCGCCTTGAAGAAGTCTGCTCTGGATGGACGCACCGCCGCTGTGGCGGCAGCGGTCAAGGGGTCCGTTGCCGACATGACGGCGCTCTCAGCATCCATTGCCAGTACCTCTATGAACTCGCTCAGCGAAGGCCAGTATTTCAGGTCATATTGTCCTCTCAACGCAGCCAGTCGATCTTGTACGTAAGACCGAAATAAATAGTTGTGTTGTGAAGCCGCTTCGATCACGGAGCAGCAGTGATATTGAGTATCACTGCTGAAGCCAGACGTGTTGTGCAACTCAGAGCGCTGCTCCAGCAGTGTTGCTAGTTCGGCCGCCTTCCGTGCGATCTGGCGATTCTTATTGGCCAGATCGTCTCGCGCGGTTCTTGCCTCCTGAATTTTCTCCGGGTTCCAGAACGCCGCCGCGCTCAACACAAGGCCGAGAAAACACTGGAGCGCTGGCGGGTGCATATGGAGTTTTCCGTACAGTTCCTCATACACAGGCTTCATTTCAATGCTGCGGTGTAACAGTCGATCCGCGACAGTGCTTTCGCTGGGCAGGATGCGGTGTTCGCTGTTATAGCGCTTCTCCTCCCGAAGAAGGTCTTCGCAGATTTGCTGTGGATTCACTGTTTGCACCGAACTCATGGTCTGTCCTCACTATTGTCGTGTTTCACAGTTTATTGAGTCAGGGTGAAGTTGTCGGTACCTCAATAAACATTGTCGAATCGGCTTTGAGGTACCTGTATACCCCTCATCAATACCTGTGAATGACTCCGATCCGACTTCTTCAATCCGATACTGGGCGTTTCGCTTGCCAATCCGAGAGGGTGCGCTGGGGTGGGCGGTCTTGCTGTACCCCTTCACCGTATCACGGCGTTCTCGCCGTCAAGGGCTTCGCGTGCTGCGCACGCTGGCGGGCGTAGCCGTCTGTGACCCTGTGACTGCTTGCGCTGCGCCGTGTTGATGCCGGTTCCGGGCAATTCCGCCCGAGCAACTGGAGATCGTCATCATGAACGACAAATCACATGTGTCGCTGGAACGTCACGTCTGCCTGGTCTGTGGGACCGCCTTCGATACCGGTAACATCCTACTCGACAAGCGCTTGCGCGCGAGCCTGGAACGCCACACATCGACAGGCTGGGGTCTGTGCGACGAACATCGGCGGCTGTTCGATGAGGGCTTTGTCGCCCTGGTCGAATGCGATCCAGAGCGTAGCGGCAAGCCGACAGGCACCGATCGCTTGAAGCCGGAAGCGGCGTATCGCACGGGGCGTCTGGCCCACCTGAAACGCGACGTGTTCGCCGGCGTGTTCAACATACCGCTTGCCGCCGATCAGGCTTGCGTCTTTGTCGAACCCGGCATCATTGAGCAGCTTCAGGCGATGGTGGCACCGGCATCGGATTGATCGCTCGACCAAGCATCGAAAGCGTCGTCCACGTAGACCGGGGACGGCGCTTTTTTTCTGCTGCGCCCGGTGTCGATGTCTTCGGCCGTGTGGGACTGCGCATTGTGCTTGCACTCCAGGGGAACGGCGTGTCGCCGATCCCCGCCGCTCTCCGTTTGGCGCCCCTGAAAAGCCGCCGAACAGGTTGCACCTGATCGGCCTTCGCGCCTGCGGCGCTACGCGCTTCGCTTGCTGTGTGGTCGGCACATAGTGAAGGCCATAGTCTGTCCAGCCATTCTCCCTCATTACATCACCTTGTCCGCGACTGTAGCCCACGGTCGTGTGCCGTCAAGGCGCGCCGGGCGTGTCCTCGCCTGTGCCTGTCAGCTGAAGTTACCCGGCGCTGGTTTCCTGGACGGCACCCGTCCGCGCGCTCCCGACCGTCGCGGGCGATGAACTCGGGAAAGACGGTGGCAACACGGCCGCCAGGCATATGAGCCGATATTTGGGTTGGTTTATGGGGTGACAAGGCAAATGGGCTCCGAATCTGGGAATCCGGTGGCATCGAAGCGATCCGGCGTCAATTGCACACGAAGCGCAACGGTGCATGCCAAAACACGCTGAACCTTGCCGTGATTGGTTGTGTGTTGCCCGGTAGCCCCGGATGCTGGTGATGGGGCATAAACCGTGAGCGGGTGTGTATCACCAATGCGGGAGAGGCTTGCCTGGCGTGACTGTCCGGTCCGAGCTGCAACATCGGTTGCGAAGGATGGAGGACGTTCTTCGCAAGTCCTGGAGCCATGGCCTGACGTGAACGGGTGACAGCGGATACCGGTATCGCTGTGCCGCGGAATACCGGGTAGGCCATTACCCCTTTTGGGTCAGGTCGGCCCAATGCGTCCTTGGTTCGTTGTGAATCCTGGCGAAGGTGCGGCTGCGCCTCGGGCTCGATGGCCGCAACCCTTCGGCGCAAAGAATATTCCCCGGCGCTGTGCGCCTTCCTCGCGCAACAAATTCTTTGCGCCTTCAGGTCCTCCACGCTGTTGCGGCCGCTGCGCGGTGCGGCCCGCCCGACCGACGCCGACCGGATCACAACAAGGACGCGATGGGCGCGACCTTGGCAACCCGAAAGGAGTACATATCATGGCCAACATCGGCACTTTTACCGCAGAGAAAGACGGCTTCACCGGCACCCTGCGCACCCTGGCGCTCAACGTCAAGCTCAAGTTCGTCCCCAACGACAAGGGCAGCGAGAACGCTCCCGACTACCGCCTCCTGGCAGCCAACGGCCTGGAAGTCGGCGCGGCCTGGCAGAAAGTCAGCCAGGCGGAGCGGCCCTACCTGTCGGTGACCCTCGACGATCCGTCATTTCCCGCGACTGTCTACGCCCGTCTCATCGAGGGCGATGACGGCAAGCACAACCTGCTCTGGTCCCGGAACAAGGGCGAGTGATCGTCACGGCATACGCCCCGCCCATCGTGGCGGGGCTTTCCGTGCGTCAGGATTCGGGATTCGCCAGGCGTCGCTCGGTGTCCGCCATCAGTTCGGCGGAGCTGCATTCCAGTGCCCGTGCGATCTTGAGAATCAGGGCCAGCGTCGGCATGTGCTCGCCGCGTTCGACTTTCCCAAGGTGGGAGCGTTCCACGTCCGCCAGGTGGGCCAAGGTCTCCTGAGCCACGCCCCGTTCCGTGCGCAGGGCGCGCACGGCTTCGCCAAAAGCCCGTGCGGGCTCCGCTTCATAAGTGGTGGCGCCGGCTGGGCGGCCGCGTTGGATTGGACGCTTCTTCATACATGGGAGCGTCGTCTCGCGGCATAATAAAAACCACGTTAAAGATAACTCATTTGCTGTTTTCGACTTATGATGGAAGGGGTTTTGTGACAGGGCCTTTTTATATGCGTGGAGACACAAATGTGGAAAACCGCTTTGGTGGGGACGCTAAATTACGATTTGCCGGATTCGAGGTTTTGCTGATTTCCGTAGATCCGGCTTTGTATCTTTGGGCAAAACCCCGTTTGCGCATTCGTGCCTTGTGGTAAAGGCGCAAGTCCGGTTTCGTGCATTTCAGGATCGCCTTCTTGGTTCATTCCACAGCGAACAGTGTGCGAGCCTGGCGCTCGCCGCTTGCCGTCAACCCCGGCCCGCACCGAACCGTGTTGGGGTATGACGGCTGCGCGGCCTGTCTGCGCCTGGTGTCGCCTCGCTCCGCCGTGGAGCGAACCCATCAGAGGAAGCGACCATGAAAACACTCATCACCGAACAACAACGCACCCAACTGCTGGCCAACGGCCAGGCTAACGCCGAGGGCCGGGACATTGATCCGCCGCCGGTGGTTAAGCTGTTCACGCCGGATGCCCAGGCCACCTGGCTGCTGACGGAACTTGATCCCCAGGACGGCGATGCCGCTTTCGGCTTGTGCGACCTGGGATTGGGTATGCCGGAGCTGGGTAGTGTGCGTCTCTCCGAATTGTCCACCATCCGCGGGCCGCTGGGCCTGCCGGTGGAACGCGACCTGCACTTCATACCCAGGCGCACGCTCTCCGAGTACGCGGCGCTGGCCCGCGACAATGGGTCGATCCTGGATTGATAGGCCCTGCCAGCTCGCCATCGCGGGCTGGCATCAGCACTGCCTTGATGGGATTTTTGTGACTTTTTCGGTCTGACGCCAGACCTCAGGCGCAACACTTCATATTGTTGCTCCAGCAGCGTGCAGCCAAGACGAAAAGAGTCAGGATATTTGTGGCGAGATGGGGCAGGGTACCCGGTGCTGCGCGGAAAAGGGTTCCGCGCAGCCGTCGCATTCGGACGATCCGCACAATGCCCCGGAGCCAATCGGACTTGACGCGCGCCCTTAACGAAGCAGGCAAGATGATACGCCGATAACGCTGTAGCTCCCTCCGCCAGAACCGCCGACTTCGCGCGACGTATCCCGCTGAATGACAGGGAGGAGCCGCGTCGTGGCCAAGTCCGGCGAGCACTGGCAACCTGGTGCCGCCTATCTCTACATCCTGCATCTCGATGGGCCAGCACTGGCCTGGGAGTACCTGCGCCGTCACCCCGACTACCGGCGCGACTGGTCGGGCCGTCGTCGTGATACTGAGGCGGCGGCACACTGGGGGCTGCGCCTGTTGGAAGATCCTGCCCTGGATGCGCGGGACGCACAACCGCTGTGGTGTCCCGATCACGCCGGCATGATCCAGCTCCATCCCGATCTTGATCCGCCACCCGGCGCCGAGGGCTTCGGTCTGTGGCGGCTTCCCGGGCGCAAGCGCTTGGTCCATGACGGGCGTCGGTTGTTGGTGGCCACACGCTGGACCGGCAGTTGTTTGCGCCTGGCTATTGCACCCGGCCTGGGGGAGGGCATGGCCTACGTTTGCGCGGCGCGCGCCTCGGCATGCCGCAATCTGGCCAATGAAGCCGAAAAATTGGTGACCGGGGCGGTGACGAACGCGATGGCTTGTGCCCGTCCCTCGGCGACCGAACTGCTGGAGCTTCACACCCTGCAGGCCCTGGACGGTGTTCTGGCAGGCGCGTCCCTGCGCGCCGTGGCCGCTGTTCTTTTTGGTACGGCCACCGTTGCCCGTGAATGGCATGCTGACAGTGCCCTCCGTGCACGGGTGCGCCGCCTGGTGCGTCGTGGTCGTGCCCTGATGCTGGGCGGTTACCTCAAGCTGGTATCGCCTCCCCTTAAAGGGGGACGTTCCGGTTCACCCACAGATCGTCCCTGAGCAGGGAGTCGCGCTTTCCCCAGACTGTCTCCATCCGGCCACAACAACGTGGCCACCGACCAAGACCGATGGAGAACCCTGTCATGAGACCCACGCTACTGCGGCCTTCCGCCGCCCCCGCTGCCACGCAGCAAGCCGTTCCTCCTTCTCGCTATCTCACCAACGATGAGGCGGCGGACTATCTTCGCCTGTCACCACGGACGCTGGAAAAACAGCGCGTCATTGGTGGTGGCCCGCGCTTTCGCAAATTCGGCCGTCGGGTGATGTACGCGGTCAGTGACCTGGATACCTGGGCCGATGCCCGTAGCTACGAGGCTACCTGTGATCCCGAGTATGTCGAACGCCACGCCGGCGACAGCCGCCATGAACGCTGAACGCACGTCCACCCATGGTTCTCTCCACAAACCCGGGCAATGGTCGGGAACAGCTCGATTTGTTCCGCGCCCTGCCGGGAGAGATGGCGATCCGCGACGCCCAGGACCTGATGGCCTATCCGTTCTTTTCGCTGGCCAAGTCGCGGCGCACAGTACCCATCGATTTCCACTCCGGGCCGGTCACCGTGCGGGTGGAGGGCACAGGAGCGCACGGTATTGCCACCATCTGGGATGCCGATATTCTGATCTGGGCGGCCAGCCAGATTGTCGAGGCCTGCGATGCCGGCATCCGGCCGTCACGACGAATGCGCGCCACACCCTACGAGATCCTGCGCTTTATCGGGCGGGGCACATCGCGGCGCGACTACCAGCGCCTCAGGGCTGCCCTGGATCGCCTGCAATCCACCACGGTGGCCACCTCCATCCGCGAGACCACCGGGCGGCGCCTGCATCGTTTCTCGTGGATCAACGAGTGGAAGGAATGCGCGGATGTCCATGGGCAACCGCTTGGCATCGAACTGATCCTGGCGGACTGGTTCTTCGCCGGGGTGTTGGACGAGGCTCTGGTGCTTACCATCGACCCGGCGTATTTCCGGCTGACCGGCGGCATCGAGCGCTGGCTTTACCGCCTGGTGCGCAAGCACGGCGGCCGCCAACCCGAGGGGTGGCGATTCGATTTCCCCTACCTGCACCGCAAGTCCGGCAGCCTGGCCCGGCCCAGCGACTTCGCCTGCGACCTGCGCGCGTTGGTTATGCGGCAGTCGCTGCCGGGGTACGTGCTGTCCATCGAACGCCGACCCGGTTCGCCGGACATTCTGGTGTTTCGGCCCGTGCCGCGCATGACACGTTGATAACTGCGGGACAAGCTGTGAACGGGCTCGTGCTATCGGGCGTACGGGCCTTCGTGCTATCGGGCGCAAGCGACTCGTGCCATCAGGCGTACGCATTCGCCGTCAGCTCAATGACCACGCGACGTGCGCTTCTCTCTAACGTATTACCTAACAATCAATATCTTTATTTAACATTTACTTACCCCTTGGGGCAGTGGATAAGTCGGATGAGTTTCTCCAAACGATGTGATGCATCGGGGAGGATCGCGCCATGATCATCGCCCTGCTTAACCAGAAGGGCGGGGTGGGCAAGACCACACTGGCCACCCATATCGCCGGGGAGCTCGCACTGCGCGGTCAACAGGTCATCCTGCTGGATGCCGACCCGCAAGGCTCGGCCCTGGACTGGACGCAGCGGCGCAGCCAGCAAGGGCTGCGCCGCTTATTCAGCGCGGTGGGGCTCGCCCGGGAAACCCTGCACCAGGAGGCGCCGGAGCTTGCCCGGCGTTGCGATCACATCGTTATCGATGGCCCGCCTCGCATTGCCGCCATTGCCCGTTCCGCGCTGATGGCTGCAGAGCAGGTGCTGATCCCGGTGCAACCCAGTCCCTACGATCTGTGGGCCAGTGGCGAGATGGTGGCGCTGATCCGCGAGGCACAGGTGTTCCGGCCACACTTGGCCGCGGCCTTTGTGATCAACCGGCGCGTGGTGCGCACGGTGATCGGCCGCGAAGCCCGTGGCACTTTGGATGAACAACCTTTCCCGGCACTGGCCTCCGAGGTGTGCCAGCGTATCCTCTTTGCCGACAGTGTGGCGGCAGGTCGCCTGGCCCGGGAGACCGCACCGGACAGTATGGCGGCACGCGAGATTGCCACCTTGGTCGATGAGCTGCTGCGGAGGGTGCCATGAGTGGAGAACGTGGCAAACGCGTTGCCATCGGCGCACGTCCGCCGGCCGATCCCAATGCCGAAGCCTGGATACGCCAGGGCGATGCCAACGCCGTGCAAAAGGGAGAGCTCTACACCGCCAGGCTGACACTGGATGTGACGCCGGCGATGCGCGCCCGCATCAAGGTCTCGGCCTTCACCCGGAACACCACGGTGGCGGAATTGCTGCGCGCATTGCTGGTGCGCGAGTTTCCGGAGGAGGACGCATGATGCTGTACGAGTCACCCACGAACAGCTTGCCGTTGATGCCGCCTCGGGCGTTCACTGCGCCGAATGACGACGCACCCTTGACCCGCGTCTCGCTGCTCTATGTTGAGCAACGCATCAACCTGTACCTGCGCTTCGGTTGCCCATTGCGTGTTCACCAGATCGACCACTGGCGACGCTGCGCGGTGTTTCCCCCGGCGCAACTGTTTTGTCGCATTCGTTGGGAGTCGAACGACTACGGCACCACACGTTGGCAACTGATGGTCCTGCAAAGCGGCCGACCTGAAGAGCATATGCAACGGGTGCGCGGTGTGCGTCCCGGTGCCCACATCCTGTTGATCGTCGAGGGTGAGCGAAATGTGCGCGCCGTCTTGTCACAGATCGATGCGATTGAGGCGCAGTGCATTGAGCCTGCTGATATATCTCCGACGTATTGGCGTTTGTTGAGTAATCGCCTCGCCGCACGAGAGCCGCTATCCGATTACGACGTCGACCGCCATGCAGCTTGGTTGGCGGGGAGGGCGCTGCAATGACACTGGAAACTGCTGTCAACTCCCGTTCACGTCGCTTGGCGTGTGTCACTGTTCTGGTACTCATGGCAGGCGGTTTGGCCGCACTGGTCTGGGCGGCATTCACGCCGTCAAAAGTACGGGTGGTCTACAACGCCTCTGACAGTGTGCCGATCGGCTGGTATCGCATAACACCGCTTGATACGGAAGCAAATACGATACCGGTGGACAGCATTGTGTTGGTTGATTTGCCTGATGAGGTTGCGGCCTTGGCGGATCAACGTGGCTACCTGCCTTTGGATGTCCCGCTGCTGAAACGGGTCGGTGCGGCAGCACCGCAGCATGTCTGTATTGAGAGTGGCCGCGTGCGCATTGATGGCGCACCCGTGGCCCAGGTGTTGCTCATTGATGCACTGGCACGTCCACTGCCTTCCTGGACGCACTGCCGTCAGCTTGCTGAGGGCGAGCTGTTCCTGCTCAGCACTACCAATCCGGACTCCTTCGATAGCCGCTATTTTGGTCCTATCGAAAAGGCAAACGTGATTGGCGTGGCCCACCGACTCGACCTGGAGTGACCAGCGTGAAAGCGAAAGTTGGAACAATTGTCATGCTCTTTTCGTGTTACTGCCGCTGTCGCAAGGGTGCAGTCGCGCCAACCGAAATGCGGCAGTCCCCTGTACAGATATCTTGCCCCGAGCGCCTTCCACCGTTGGCGGGGCCGAGGCTCGTCGGAGACCGGCTGTTACGTATTGCAGCGTCGCCGGGGCATCGTATCCCCGAGCCTAAAGGCCGGGGAAAGGTGCAGGGCAAGATAAAAGGTCGCGGCACTTCGGTGCGCGAAAAGGCAGTCTGCACATGGGGTGGGCACGGCACGCGCCTGGAGCGGGGAGCGTGCCGTGAAAAGCGCCAATGCCGCGTTGGGACTGATATGGCCGCGTGCCACCTGCGTCCCCTATTGCTGGAGTTCGCTGGAGGTTTCCCATGAGCCGGCGCTGCAATGACGAGAGCGAGCAGTTCAAGGTCAGGCCCAATGCACCGAAAAATCGCGGCCAAACCTTTATCAACTCGGTCATCAAACAGGCCAACAAGGCGGGGTCCAGAGCCCGCAAGGCAGGAGGCCGTCCAGGGGCGCGACTGGGCCGTGGCCATGTTGCCGCCCGCTTTGCCGGGCAGTCCCTGGCGCCCAGTGCCCGGCGCGTCACCATCAAGACCCGGCTGGTGAACCTCTCCAAAGCGGGGAAGCGTTCCACCATCACTCATCTGCGCTATATCGAGCGTGAAGGCGTGGGCCGTGATGGGCAACAGGGCGGGGCCTACAGTGCCCTGAGTGACGATGCCGACCTCGCCGACTTCGAGCAGCGCGGCCGCAAGGATCGCCACCAGTTCCGCTTTATTGTCTCACCCGAGGATGCGGCGGAGCTGGAAGACCTGCACCGCTATACCCGCGACCTGATGCAACGCATGGAGCAGGACTTGGGCACGCAATTGGACTGGGTGGCGGTGGATCATTGGAACACCGACAACCCCCATACCCATATCGTTTTAAGGGGGCGTGATGATCAGGGCAGGGATTTAATCATCTCGCGTGACTATATAGCGGACGGCATGCGGCAGCGGGCCTGCGAACTGGCCACCGATTGGCTGGGGCCGCGCACCGAACTGGAGATCCAGCGCAGTATGCAACACGAGGTTGAGCAGGATCGCTGGACCGGCCTGGATCGTAGCCTACAGCGCGAGGCAGAGGACGGCCTTCTCGATATGCGAAAACTTGGTGAGCCACACCTGAAACGTCAGCGCCTTTTGTTGATTGGTCGGCTGCAGCGTCTGCGGCGCATGGGTCTGGCCAGTGAACGACAACCGGGCCGTTGGGAAATCAATCCCGGCGCGGAACGGACGTTGCGATCCATGGGAGAGCGAGGCGACATCATCCGCACCATGCAACGCGCAATGAGCGGAAGGCAACGTGAACTAGATGTGTTCGAGTCGGGAGAAGACGCCAGTCCCATCATCGGTCGTGTCGCCGCCAAGGGCCTCGCTGACGAATTGAACGATAGGGGTTACCTGGTGCTCGATGGCATCGACGGTAAGGCGCATTACGTGGCGCTGCCTGCCAAGGTGGATCTGGGAGAGTTCCCCATGGGTGCCGTGGTTGAAGCAACAGGTGTTGGTAAAGTCCGCGCTGTGGATCGAGATATTGCTTCACTGACTGAGGAGGGTTTGTACCGTATGAACCCGGATCAGATTCAACGGACTTTAAATACTCCTGGACGTGATCCTGAAGACGTACTGACCTCCCATCGCCGCCGGCTGGAGACCCTGCGCCGCGCTGGCATCGTGGAGCGCCTGGGCGACGACGTCTGGCGCGTACCAGCCGATCTGCCAGAGCAGGGTCGGCAATACGATCGACAGCGCAGCGGTGGGATTGCCGTGACCCTGAAATCCCACCTGTCCATCGAGCGCCAAGCCCGGGCGATAGGTGCCACCTGGTTGGACCAGCAACTGATTGACGGGAGAAATGTCGGTGGTGGCCAGGGCTTCGCTGCCGAGGTCGGAAGCGCCCTACAAAAGCGAGCTGATTTCCTGGTCGAAGAGGGCCTGGCGGAGAGGCGAGGCCGTCGTGTCATCCTTGCCCGCAACCTGCTGGCCACACTGCGCAACAAGGAACTGGCGAAAGTAGCGGAAGGCATCACAGCGGAAACCGGCCTGGAGTTTCGACCGCCCGCCGATGGCGAACGAGTAAGCGGTATCTATCGCCGCAGCCTGATGCTCACCAGTGGCCGTTTTGCCATGCTGGACGATGGCACGGGGTTCAGCCTGGTGCCCTGGAAGCCGGTGATCGAACAGCGGCTGGGGCGGTCGCTGTCGGCTGTGGTGCGGGGCAGTGGTGCCAGTTGGGAATTAGGGCGATCTCGGGGAGCCAGTATTGGCTAATGCCTTCAACCGGGTTGCTGTAGTCAATGGATATACCACCACCAAGGGTGCTTGGGCGGCGTTGTGTCAGTCACATCTTGGATAAAGAGAGCGGCGAATAATATGAAAACTGTCAGCAGCAACAGGCTTTTAAGCCATGTTGGTAAAGGCTGTTTAGTTTGCGGTTTTGGGGGATGCTCGTCTTGCATCGTTCTCTCCCTGCGATGGATCAGCAGGCAAAGTCTGGTTGCATTCGCCCCGGTGGTATAGGGGCAGTTAGCGCATATTGTGCCAGTACACAGTTGTAAAGAAATTTACTGTTATGCATAACAGATAGGGGCATTCCTGATGAAGGCTGGTGCCTGTTGTACCGATTTAGCCGTGCACAACGTCGTCCTTGGCTAGATGTTATTAACGTCTTTTCGCGTCACTAACACCGCAAGGGTGGACAGGGCCTTCATCGCTGTTTCATCCCAGCGGCAGGCACAGGAAAGACGAACAAAATTTTGGTATTTCCTGTTTGCAGAGAAGATGGGGCCCGGCGCGATACTGATACCACGGGCCATGGCCTGCCGGGCCAGTTCGAGGCTGTTGACGTCTTTGGGCAGCTCCACCCAGATGACAAACCCGCCTTCCGGTCGTGTGATGCGGGTACCTTCGGGGAACAGCGCCATGACGGTGCCCGACATACGGGAAACGGCGAGAGCATAGTCGTTTTTCACCTTGCGCAAATGGCGTTCGTACTGGCCGCCCTCCAGCAGTGAGGCGACTGCGAGCTGGGGGATCGTGGGTGTGGCAAGGTTCAACACATATTTCATGTACTCCACCTGTTGCTGGTGGCGTCCCGGTACGATCCAGCCGATGCGCAGCCCCGGCGCCAGGGTCTTGGAAAATGAGCCGCAATACAGCACATCTCCGGCTTGCGATAGCGCCTTGCAAATAGACGGTCTCCCGGTACTGAACCCGAGGTCGCCATAGACATCATCTTCCACCAGGGGAATGTTACGGCTCGCCAGCAGCTCCACCAACCTGGCCTTGTGGTCGTCCGGCATGCAACTCCCCAGGGGATTGCTGAAGTTGGGTGTCACCGTGCAGGCCTTGATGGGCCACTGTTCCAGGGCAAGCTCAAGGGCCTCCAGGGAAATACCGGTACGTGGATGGGTGGGAATTTCCAGGGCTTTCAGGCCGAGGTTGTCGATGACCTGAAGCAGCCCGTAGAAGGTCGGTGATTCAACGGCCACCACATCGCCGGGCTTGGTGACTGCCCGTAGCGCCAGGGAGAGGGCTTCCTGGCAGCCATTGGTGATGACGATCTCGTCGGGGTGGACGGGGCAGCCCGCCTCCACCATGCGCCGGGCAATCTGTCGGCGCAAGGCGGGCAGGCCGGGAGGAAATTCGTAGGCGGCAACATTGTCCCGGTGGAACCTGGCGGCCTGGGTGATGGCCCGTTCAATGGCGCGAACCGGCAGGAACGAGGCGTCGGGTACCGCAGCTCCCAGCTGTATCACCGACGGGTCATGGGATGCCTTGCCCATATTAAGCACCAGGGCCTGCCCGTTGACAGGCACAGGCTTGTTGGGTGGTCTGGATGTCAACGGCTCCGGGGCCAGTGGCTGGGATTTTTCCCGCAGATAATACCCTGAGCGGTTGCGCGCCTCGATCAGGCCGGCATCTTCCAGGTGGCGGTAGGCAGTGATGACCGTCGCGATACTGACGTTACGTTGCTTGCTGAGGGTGCGGACCCCAGGGAGCCTGTCGCCGGGCTGGTAGACGCCCCGCTCGATACCCGCCTTTAGTTCATCGGCAACCTGTTGATACAGCGTTTCCATTTGTGGGCTTTCCAATAGCGATTAACCAGTACAGTTTGAACCTGCTTTTATCGGTACAGCTTTTTAAATACGAGATCTGTACCGTATCAATAAAAATAATTTGAAACTGTATCGAAAAGCAAGGGGTGTTTACAGTGGCTTTGAGAATTTTCCGACTGTTTCACAGGAGTTCATATGCCCTGTCCCCTTTACATTGTCGATGCGTTTACTAGTGGCCCGTTCACGGGCAATCCTGCCGCTGTTTGCATTCTGACCGGCAGGGAGTCTCCGCAGTGGATGCAAAATGTGGCAGCGGAGATGAATCTTTCTGAAACGGCATTTACCTGGCATTTGCAAACCAACGAATGGGTGCTTCGCTGGTTTACGCCCGGTTGTGAAGTCAATCTTTGTGGGCATGCCACCCTGGCCACTGCCCATGTGCTTTGGCAGCGCGGGGTTGGCCGTGACATGATTGATTTTCGTACTCGCAGTGGTCTGCTCTCGGCCACCCGCAACGAGCATGTCATCAGCTTGGAACTGCCTGCGGATTCACCCGTGGAGCTTCCCCCGGACATGCAGGCGAGCATCGCAGGCCTTCTGGGCGTTCAAGCGGAATGGATTGGCCGGGGTGGTGAAGATGTGCTTGTCGTGTTCAAGCAGGCTGATGATGTGAGGCAACTGCAGCCTGACTTGGCCTTGCTGAAAACATTACCTTTTCGTGGCCTGATCGTCACGGCGCCGGGGGATGAGGATGGCGTGGATTGCGTTTCCCGGTTCTTTGCCCCCGCCGCCGGCATCCCGGAAGACCCGATTACCGGATCGGCCCACTGCCTGCTGGCAGTGTATTGGGGGCAACGTCTCGGGCGCAGGACGCTGCGGGGTTACCAGGCATCGGCCCGCACCGGGGTCGTGGATATGGCACTGTCGGGTTCCAGAGTGATATTGAGCGGCCTGGCAAAGACGGTGTTAACGGGCGAATTCCACGGTTGATTGGCGCAATGTTTGCTCATTGTTTAAGGAGGTTTAGGCAATCATGGCAACGACGATCCACGTCTGGTTTGATTTTGCCAGCACCTACAGTTATCCGGCGGTGCTGCGGGCCATGCAATTGGCAGCGGCAAACCACATTTCGCTGCACTGGCGGCCCTTTATGCTGGGCGTGATTTTCAAGCAACAAGGCTGGAACGATTCGCCTTTCAATCTCTATCCCCCTAAAGGGCGATACATGTGGCGGGATATGGAAAGGCTGTGCGCAGCACAGGGCATCCCCTTTAATAAGCCCACACAGTTTCCCCGTAGCGGCCTACTGGCAGGCCGCATAGCCTGCCTTAACCAGACCGCCCCATGGATAACCGCGTTTATCCAGGCGGTTTACCGGGCCAACTTCGTCCATGACCAGAATATCGCGGATACCACTGTCATCGGCGAAATCCTCCACCAACTGAATGTGGATAGCGAGGGCGTTATTACCCGTGCAGCCTCGGAGGAGAGTAAGCAAAAGTTCAGGGGCCAGACTGGTCAGGCTGTGGAGCTGGGCATTTTCGGATCGCCCACCTTTATGATCGGTGATGAAATGTTCTGGGGTGGCGACCGACTGGTGGAGGCCATCGACTTTGCCATGGGACGATATTCCCGATTATGATCTCTGCGGTGTAATACCCGATAACGTTTCTTGATGGGAGTGGGCACCGATGAAACTGTCTGCAACTGATTTTGTGCAAATGAAAGGTTCGAGGCCAATTACCATGCTGACGGCCTATACCTGCCCAGTGGCGAGGGAGCTTGAGGCGGCAGGCATCCCCATTATTTTGGTGGGTGATACCGTGGGCATGGTGGAAATGGGGTTTGACAGTACCCGACAGGTGACCGTGGAGCATATGGTTTACCACATAGGTGCTGTGCGCCGGGGTGCACCCAATACTCATATTATTGGCGATCTGCCCTTCGAGTCGGACAAAACACCTGAGCTGGCATTGGCTAACGCGAAACGACTGCTGGCTGCTGGTGCGGACAGCATCAAGTTGGAAGGCCCCAAGACCGACATTATTTCGTATCTGGTGGAGGAGGGTATTGCGGTGGTAGGACATACCGGCCTGTTGCCACAAACCACCAATAGCTTTGCCAAAGTGGGGCGAAACGCCGAGGAAGCGCTACGAATTCAAAAGGAAGCGGCTGCGATTCAGCAAGCCGGCGCCTTTATGTTGGTGATCGAACATGTTCCCCACGACCTGGCTAACAGTATTACCCAGACATTAACCATCCCGACCATCGGCATTGGCGCCGGATCGGATTGCGATGGGCAGGTGCTGGTCATAAACGATGCCTTGGGTCTTGGAGACTACTGGCCGCCTTTCTCAAAGCAATACGCTCATGTTGGCCGGGAAATCCAGAAGGTGGCCCAGCGGTTTTCTCGGGAGGTAGAATCCAGGGAATTCCCCAACAATATTATCCAATTCACTGGCTCGAAAAAGTAATCGCCGAGTCGGATCAGCAGAATCGCTTCGGAAATAGCCTCGCGTAGGAAATATATCGCAGGCTCAAAGGATGTTTAATTAGGGCGATCCCATTGAGCCCTCAGGTTTTCACGAAAAGATAGCCTCCCGTAATTATCATTATGGTGCCTGCTATCGGTTTTGCTTTGGCTTGGAATCGTAATCTGCTGGATAGCTTCACCACCTTGCTGGCGGAGACTGCGTACAGAATCTTGACGCCACCGACAGCGAATAGGGTTATGCCAAAGATTGCGGCAATATCCGCGCTACGTAGTGTGACGGGGTCAATAAACACGGGAAAGAGACTGGCGTAGAAAAGGACCGCCTTGATATCACTCAGCGTTAATAAAAATCCTGACAGGAAGCTTGCTGATGTGGCTCGCGCACCGTCTGCCGGAAGGCGCGGCTCCCTCTGGGGAATCCTGTGGGTGTGGTTCCTGATCAAGTTAAGGCCAAACCAGATAAGATAACCCGCCGCCAGATAGCGGATCACGACAAAAAAGGCCCCTAGCTGTTCCGACAATGCGCTCAAGCCGAGCAGTGCTATTGCTACAAAAACGAGGTCGCCGGCAACGACACCCAGAGAGGTGATAACACCCTGTTTGATACCCATCGTGGATGCACGTATCACCACCAGAGCGACACTGCTACTGGGAATGGCGGCGAGTAGGGTCATGATCGTTGCCAGGGTGATAATGTCATAGGAACTCACAAAGCACCTCTGCGGCTGGTGTGACTGGATTGCTTATCCAAGCATGCAAATTGGACTTTAGTTGCCGTGATGGTATTGCCTGTCGCACTCAATCCAATAAGCGTCCCAGTGTGTGCAAGGCTGGGGACAGCATCGATTCCCACGGCAATGCGCAGTTTATTCGGAAATGGTTTTTGAATCTTTGATCGCTGGAAAATAAATACCCAGGGGCGATGCTGATCCTGTGTTCCAGTGCTTTTTGGTAAAGCTCGGTGGTATCGAACTCCCCAGGCAACTGCACCCACAAGACAAAGCCGCCGCGGGGTTGGGAGGTTCGGGTGCCGGGTGGAAACGTCGTTTTAATCAGGTCAATGCATTGCCCTATATTCGCGGCATAACGGCGGCGTATTTTGCGGACATGCCTGTCCATGCCGCCATTGCGTAGGTATTCATCCAGTACCCGTTGGTTCAATGTAGCGCTGGCAATATTCTGGGTGAATTTCAGGTAGGCGGCTTTCTCCGTATAACGACCGGGTGATAGCCACCCGACCCGCAGGCCGGGGGAAACCGATTTGGAAAAGGAGCTGCAATAGAGTACCTCCCCAGTCGTGTCGAAGTGTTTGTAAGGGGTTGGGCGATGACCGTCGAAGGCAAGGTCACCGTAGATATCGTCTTCCACCAACGGCACATCGAAGTTATTGAGCAGCGACAGCAGCGCCTGCTTTTGGTTGTTGTCTGGGCAGCTCCCCAGCGGATTGCTGAAGTTGCTGACAACGATACAGGCCTTGACGTCCCACTGCTGGCAGGCGTCCTCGACCTTGTCCAGGTCCATGCCAGACTCAGGGTGGCAGGGGATTTCCACCGCACGTAGTCCCAGGGTATCGATCACCTGCAGCAAACCATAGTAGGTGGGGGATTCCAGCAATACCACATCACCGGGTTCGGCCACGCACTTGAGGGCAATAATCAGTGCTTCGTGACAGCCGTTGGTGACGAGGATATCCGCGGCACTCACCTCACAGCCGTAGCTCAGCATCCGCAGCGCCAGGGATTCGCAGAGTGATGGCAATCCGGGCGGGACTTCGTAGCGCATAAAGCCGGTATCGTCAGCTCGGCTGATTCGGGCGGCGATTCGTTGCAGCTCCTGCCCGGGGAAGTAGCTCTCGTGGGGTAGGGCCGCCCCCAGTTGCACCATGGTCTTGCTGCCAGTGGCCTGGATCAAATCCAGCGCCAGTCGCTGGCGCTTCACCAATATCGGTTTCAACGTGGCCTTGGCAGGGTTTTTTACCAGTTGTGCGGCGTCTTCGCCGCGCCATTTGACAAAGAATCCGGAGCGCTGAACCGCTTCGATCATGCCCTGGTTTTCCAATAGCTTCTGCGCCTGGAGGACAGTATTGATGCTGACACCATGGGTTTCCGCCAGCACACGCGTTCCGGGAATTTTTTCTCCTGGACTGTAGCGTCCTGCCTGGATCTCCCTGGTCAGCTGTTCGGCAAGCTGCTCGTAGCGATGGAGTTGAAAGCGTGGTGCGTCCAAAATCTGTACCCGTTCAAATTGATATAAACTGTATCTGTACCCTTTTTTTGGAAAGATTACACTGTCTGCATTGCTCCCTCAATAGCCTGGCTCCGATGAGCCCATCAATGGCATCGTCATCTTTCAGACGGTACGGGGGCGTCAACTCTGTGAGGTGATATCGGATGCAGGCCCAACCCCAGACCCAACCCAAGTGTCATACAAAAACGAAGTACTCTTGCTGGAAGAACGGTGAGCTGGTGAGCGCTGACCAGGCGGTCGTGTCGATCTATGACCACGGTTTGCTATACGGTGACGGCTGCTTCGAAGGACTGAGATTTTATCACCGGCATCCTTTCCGGTTGGATCGTCACCTGGCGCGGCTGCGCCGCTCCCTCAGTGCACTGGCGATCACTGTTCCCTATACCGATGATACCCTCGCACAAGCAGTCATGGCCTGTATCGCTAGCTCAGGCATGGGCGATGGGTACCTGCGGATTCTGGTGACCCGGGGTGAGGGGGATATGGGGCTGAACCCCCGCAATTGCACCGCGCCCAATGTCTTTATCATTCCGGCATCACTGTCGTTGGTCAGTGATGAAACCCGGCGCCAGGGGGTTAGCCTGATCACCAGCAGTATCAAGCGGGCAGTCGGTACGGGGCTGGATGCAAGGGTCAAATCCCTGAATTACCTGCATTCGGTTCTGGCCAGGGCGGAAGCAAATGCCGCCGGCGTTGATGAAGCCATTTTGCTCAACCAGTTTGGTCAGGTGGCGGAATGCAGCGCCGAGAATATTTTTGTCGTCAAGGCGGGATCGCTGCTAACGCCGCCCGTTCAGGACGGTGCCTTGGAAGGAATTACCCGAGAAACCCTGTTGGAGCTGGCGCCTCAACAAAGACTGGAGGCTCGCGAGCAGTCCCTCACCAGCTACGATCTTTACACTGCCGAGGAGTGTTTTATCTGCGGCAGCGGTGCGCGGTTGATTCCAGTTAAAACAATCGATGGTCGGCAGATCGCCCAGTGTCCTGGGCCTGTATATCAGCGTCTGTCACTTGCCTACAAGGCATTGATTGATGACGAATGTGGGGAGAAAAGACAATGACCTTCGACTTGGCAAGCTACGCCAACACCATGGCTCGCTACAACCAGTGGATGAATGGCGGTCTGTATTCAGCTGCGGAGACCTTGACCCCTGAGCAGCGCCGGTCGGAGTGCGGCCTGTTCTTCGGCTCCATCTACAACACCCTGAATCACTTGCTGGTCTGCGACCTGATGTGGCTGGCCCGATTCAAAAACGAACCCGTCACAGGGAAAAGCCTGACCCAGGAGCTGTTCGGCGATTATGCCCAGTTGCGACAAGCCCGGGAGCAAACTGACAAGGACATTATTGCCTGGGCACAAAACCTGGCGTTATCCCCGCCGCCCGAACGGTTGAACTATGTCAGTTTGTCGAGCAATACCGAGCGGAATGTGGACTTCGCTCAGGCTATCGTGCATTTCTTCAATCACCAAACCCACCATCGTGGACAGGTGACAGCGGCGCTGTCCCAGCAAGGCGTAGACTTCGGGGTGACAGACTTGATCTTTATGCCGGAGGAGAATTGACGACATTGATCACTTTCTCTTTTTTTTCATCATTTTCGAGAGACTGGCATTGAACCAAACGCAGTAAATTTTCAATTAAAAAATTAGGTCGGGAGGTAAAAATTGGAAGCGCAAGATACAGGCTATGAATCCAAGACACTGGAGAGTTTTGGCCGCCAGGCGGTGATGCAAACCCTGGACGCGGAGCTGAGTATACAGGGGCCAGGAATCGTCTCCATCCGCTTTCCCTTCCAATCCCGGTTTACGCAACAGAACGGCTACATCCATGCGGGCATTGTCGCCACTATCCTGGACAGCGCCTGTGGCTATGCCGCATTTACACTGATGCCACAGGGGGCGGATGTGCTCACCGTGGAATTCAAGGTGAACCTGTTGCGCCCAGCCAAGGGAGATCACTTTGCCGCGAAGGCAACGGTGGTCAAACCAGGCAAAACAATTTCTGTCGTCGAAGCTGCGTTGTACAGCTCAGAATATGGCGAAGGAAAACCGGTAGCGACCATGACGGCAACTATCATGACAATGTTGCAATTTTCAAAAATTGAGGAGTAGGCAGGAAAGGATAATGAATGGCTACACAACCCCCGACCTAAACCACAGTGCGTTGATCAGCATCGATGTACAAAACGACTTTGTGCTCGATGATGCCCCCGCCCGCATTCCAGGCACGCTGGAAGCGGTTCCGGCAATGAGAAAGGTGATTCAGTCTTTTCGAGATAGCGACTTACCGGTTTTCCATGTTATCCGCTTGTACCTGCCGGATGGCTCCAATGTGGACTTATGCCGCCGTGCGGCGGTTGAGCGAGGTGCCCGTATCGCGATACCGGAAAGTGACGGTGCTGAGCTTGTTGCATCATTGAAGCCCAATAGTGATACCCGCTTGAATGCCCAGTTATTGTTGTCGGGTGGTATTCAGGAAGTTGGTGACAATGAGTTTGTTCTTTTCAAGCCCCGGTGGGGCGCCTTTTACCAGACAGGGTTGCAAGATTTCCTGCGAGGGCGAGGCATCAATACCTTGGTGTTTCTGGGTTGTAACTATCCCAATTGTCCCCGCACCAGTATCTACCAGGCCAGTGAGCGGGATTTCAGGATCATACTGGTCACGGATGCGATTTCTCAGCTCTATCCCAAGGGGGAAGAAGAGATGGAAAATATTGGCGTGACACTTTGCTCCTCTGAAGGTCTGGACCAGTTGGTACGGGGATCCATTTGTAAAGAATGATTTGGAGGAGTCGGCGTGATTGGGCACTGTAGATGTACGAATATAAAAGTGGAGTGGCAGTTTGACCGTGCCAGCGAAGTTCATCCCGTCATTTGTGATTGCGAATACTGCACAGCCCACAATGCTCAATATGTATTCCAATCTGACACTACCGTGGAAATACACATAAGGGATTTTTCATTCTATCGCCAAATCCAGCAAGGAACGAAGACCGCCGTGTTTCATGAATGTCTAAGTTGCGGAATGTTGGTTTGTGTGACCGTTGATTCAGGCGGACAAGTTTATGGGGCGATTAATCGTGACTGTTTTCCTGAGAGGCTGGTTTTCGCCACGCCATTAAGGGTTGATCATGATGGTGCTCCCATACAAGACCGAATAAAAAAATGGGAACAGAATTGGTGTTCTTCGGTGACTATTAATACAGGATAGATCGCAGAGCATTGAGATAAATGAATCGAGGATGAGCGCAGTGTTGTGTGGGAAGAATATACATCAGTGAATTAATCATCTAGTCAAAGGAGCTTTTTAATGAAGTGCTACGCCATTGGTGAGATTAATTTCTCTGATCATCATTGGGTAAAGGACTATCTTAAGAATGTGACGCCATTAGTGGAAAAGCTGGGGGGTATATATTTGGCAAGAACTCCATCAGTGGAGTTGTTGGAAGGTGAAGGGGGAGCTCCCCAAACGGTCGTTCTTATTCAATTTCCTTCAAAAGAAGTAGCGATGAAGTTTTACCATAGTGATGAATATGAATCTTATAAAAAAGCCAGGAAAGACGGCTCAAATGGGAGGTTTATGCTGGTGAACGGGCATGATGTTGCATTGCACCAAACATAGTTAAAGCGCATCAAGAGTCACATTGAGAAGGCTTTTCTATTACCCGTGAAAAGACTATATCCAATGGTTTTCTGTTGAAGGTTCAGTTTATCTTTTTTCAGAACAGGGACAGGTAAAAATTAATTCTGGCTCAAAGTAGCAGAATCTATCAATAAAGTCTGTGATTGGAGGATGCTGATTTATTTCGTGTGTTAGTTAGCTCGCGAGCTGTATGGAAAAAATCAAGGGTGTGTTGGGTATATACTTCTTTTTGGGCTTATTGGTGGCAAGGAAAGTGTGCCTGGTTTTGAAGCATAAAGTGATAAAAATATTGGTTATAAGTTGGAATAAATTGCATGGAGCTACGTCACTTACGCTGCTTCCTCGCTGTCGCTGATGAATTGCATTTCGCCCGTGCGGCAGAACGCCTGCACATCGAACAGTCACCCCTGTCTCGGGCGATAAAGGAGCTGGAGGAAGATCTGGGAGTCCGCCTGTTCAATCGGACGACGCGCAGTACGAGGTTAACCCGCGCCGGGCAGCTTTTCCTGGACCATGTGCCACGTATCTTTACCGCCCTGGATCAGGCGCGGGGCAGTGTGCAAGCTGCCGCGGCAGGCTTTCATGACCAATTGCGCCTGGCGCTATCCGACGGCATCACGCCTCCGCGTCTCACGGCGCTATTGGCCCAGTGTCGCGAGGAGGAGCCGCAAGTCGATATCCGTCTGTTCGAAGTGCCGTTGGGGCAACAGCTCAGGGGTCTGCATGACGACTTATATGATGTGGGCTTCGCTCAGTCCGCCGAGGTGGGGGATGGTATTGTGGCCGAGCCGGCCTGGAGTGACCCTCTTGTCGTGGCGGTGCCGGCCAGGCACCCGCTGTTGGCCTACCAGCGCATTCCGCTGGACGAGGTGCTGCGTCATCCGCTGGTCGCCTGCGACCCCCTGTCATGCGAAGGCCACTGCCATCAGATTCGTCGTATCCTGCGCAGCGCGGACCGGGAGCCTTTGGTAGTGGAGCAGGTTTCCTCCCACGACCTGATGCTGACGCTGGTGGCGGCAGGATATGCGCTGGCACTGGTGGGCGCTTCTCACCTCGCCGCGTCCCGTCGAGAGGAGGTGGTGGCCAGGCCTCTGGCGGGACGATCACAGGTGCTGACAACCTGGTTGTTGCGGCGGGATTCCGAGCCATCCGAAACCCTTCGAAGATTTATTGGGCGCGTCACTCCGATAAGCGGCGATCCCTCGCACGAGGGGGATTCATTCACATCCGATACCATGGGAGAAAATTGATCATGAAGCGTTTGAGCATACTGCTGTTTGTCGTTCTGTTGAGCGCCTGCGGCGAGAAGCCCGCTTCGACTGAAAAGCCCTCCGTTGAAGCTTCTCTCACTGATACCGTGGAATCGCTGCTGGCCGATCCCGAGCGGCGCAAGGAGCTGCGTGAGCAGTGTCGGCTCAATCGTGCCGAGTTGGGTGACAAGCTGTGCAACATAGTAGCCGAGGCCACCAACAAGGCGTTCCTCGGCAATGGCGAAGTGCCCTATACACCACCGAAGGAAAAGCCAGCGTTTTAATGCCGGGTGGTTGAAAAATTATCGCTGGATAACCCGCGTTGCTGGAATACGCTGTTATTTGCGGTGTTTTTACAGTGCTCCCCCTGCCTGGCAATCTTGCATTTCCGTTCTGTATTGTGCCGATAACAGTCTTTGACCGGCACTGATCCAGCACCGAATCTGACACCTGTTGGCGCGCTCATGTGCGTGCGAAACCAGGGCAAATTCGGAGGCCGATATGCGGGCGACAGGCGTACTCTACGGTCAGGTGCTGACGGTGTTCGGCATCGTCATCGCCGGCGTGTGGGGTGCCACCCAGTGGGTGGCCAGCGCGCTGGGCTACCAGTCTCGCCTGGGTGCGCCCTGGTTCGAACTACTCGATAAACCGGTTTACCACCCATGGCGCTTGTTCGACTGGTGGTTCTTCTTCGACGCCTATGCGCCCGGCGTGTTTGTCACCGGCGGTGCCATCGCCGGGGCCAGTGGCTTGGCGGCGGTGGTGGTTGCTATCGGTATGTCGATCTGGCGGTCGCGGCAATCGCGGCTGGTGACCACCTACGGCTCGGCGCGTTGGGCGGAACCTGCGGAAATCCACCGTGCCGGGCTGGTCGGTGATGCCGGTGTTTTTCTTGGCCAGCACGACGATAAATACCTGCGCCACGAAGGCCCGGAACATGTATTGACCTTCGCACCGACCCGCTCGGGCAAGGGCGTGGGTCTCGTGGTGCCAACCCTCTTGTCCTGGCCCGCCTCGGCGGTGATCCACGACATCAAGGGCGAGAACTGGCAACTGACCGCCGGTTGGCGGGCACGGTTTTCCCACTGCTTGCTGTTCAATCCCACTGATGCTAAGTCGGCGGCCTACAACCCCTTGCTGGAAGTGCGGCGCGGTGCCCATGAAGTCCGCGATGTGCAGAATATTGCCGATATCCTTGTGGACCCTGAAGGCGCGCTGGAGCGCCGCAACCACTGGGAGAAAACTTCTCATGCCTTGCTGGTTGGCGCCATCCTGCATGTGCTTTACGCGGGTGAAGATAAATCCCTGCGTGGTGTCGCCAACTTCCTCTCCGATCCGGCCTGTCCCTTCGAGGTGACACTGCATCGAATGATGACCACCAAGCATTTGGATGACGGGCCACATCCGGTAGTAGCCTCGGCGGCAAGGGAAGTGCTGAACAAGGCGGACAACGAGCGCTCCGGGGTACTGTCCACCGCCATGAGTTTCCTGGGGCTGTACCGTGACCCGACCGTGGCCGCCGTGACCTCCCGCTGCGACTGGCGCATTGCCGATTTGATCGCCGCCGAGCATCCGGTGTCCCTGTACCTGGTGGTGCCGCCCTCGGACATCAACCGTACCAAACCGCTGATTCGCCTGCTCCTCAACCAGATCGGGCGACGGCTGACCGAATCATTGGACAGCAGTGACGGCATCGAGCGTCGGCACAAGCTGTTGCTGATGCTGGACGAGTTTCCCGCACTGGGCCGGCTGGACTTTTTCGAGTCGGCACTCGCCTTTATGGCGGGCTACGGCATTCGCAGTTTCCTGATCGCCCAGAGCCTCAACCAGATTGACAAGGCCTACGGCGTCAACCACGCCATTCTCGACAACTGCCATGTACGGGTGACCTTCGCCACCAACGACGAGCGCACCGCCAAGCGGATTTCCGACACCCTGGGTACGGCTACCGAACTGCGGGCACAGCGCAACTACGCCGGTCACCGGTTGGCGCCGTGGCTGGGGCATTTGATGGTCTCGCGCCAAGAGACGGCGCGGCCCCTGTTGACGCCGGGGGAGGTGATGCAACTGCCGCCGGGCGAAGCAGTGGTGATGGTCTCCGGGCAACCACCGATCAAGGCAAAGAAGCTGCGCTATTACCTTGATGCGAATTTTACCCGCCGGGTATTGCCGCCTCCTGTTCTGGATGAAGGGCGTTATATCGACGTGCCCGAGGTTCGCCCCAATGACTGGAGCGAACTGGCAGTGCCTACGCTGCCGGCTGCGGCTTCCAGCGGGGTTGATAACGCCGGAGGGAGTGATGATGGCGGTCCGCGCCGGCAACCGGAACTTTCGGAGACCGTGACCTGGGAACCGGAAACCAAGCAACCCACCAATGACCTGGCCCTGCTGGATGACGGGGATGATATTGCGCCCCTGCTAGCCAAGTTCGACCCGCGCCTGCAACGTTTGGCACGGGAGGCCGCCCTCGACCCCGACGATGGAATTGCCCTATGAGCCGACTGCATTCCCGCCACCGCCTGAATTTGTTTATCGAGCGCGACCATGCCAGACGCCTGGACGAATTGTCCACGAAGAAGGGGGTATCCAAGTCCTCCATCGTGGCTGCGGCATTGGCGTCCTGGCTCTCGCCCGATGCCGCCGACAAGCGCGAGGCAGCCATGGCAAAACGGCTGGATCGCCTGTCCCGCCAGTTCGAAAAACTGGAGCGGGATCAGAACATCCTGATCGAGACAGTGGCGCTGTATGTGCGCTACTACCTGACGGTGAGCACGCCGCTGCCGGAGTCACATCAGGAGGCGGCCAGGGCCCAGGGCAGGGCGCGCTTCGAGCAATTCGTCGAGCAGTTGGGCCGCCACATTTTGCGTGGCCGCAGTTTGGTGCGGGAGGTTTATGAGGAATTGGAACCCGATACGCGGCGGCTGGATGAGATTGCCGCCCAGGTTGACGCCCAAGAGCGCGAACGGCAACAACAGCTCGACGGGGAGGGCGAATCATGAACGCGACTCACCCATCGTCATCCTCGGCACAATCACTCGACCGGCGCATCCGCATGCTGCACACCGCCATGGGGCCGTTGATTGCCGCCGCGCTGGCGGATCCGGATGTGGTGGAGGTGATGCTCAACCCGGATGGCAGTTTGTGGGTGGATTGTCTGTCCACAGGGCGAGCGCCAACCGGTGAAACGCTGTCCGCCGCCGATGGCGAACGCATCATTCGCCTGGTGGCGGCTCACGTGGGTGTGGAGGTCCATCGCGGTCGGCCACTGTTGAGTGCCGAGCTGCCGGAAACCGGCGAGCGTTTCGAGGGTGTTCTGCCGCCTGCTTCACCGGCCCCCGCCTTTGCCCTGCGCAAGCGGGCGGTGGGTGTGATTCCGTTGGACGACTATGTGCGCGACGGTGTGCTGGCGGAGTCTCAGGCGGCATTTCTGCGAAGTGCGGTGCGGGAGCGACAGAACATCCTGGTGGCCGGCGGCACCAGTACCGGCAAGACGACGCTTGCCAATGCACTGCTGGCGGAGATCGCGGCCACCGATGACCGGGTGCTGGTATTGGAAGATACGGTTGAACTCCAGTGTGTAGCAAAAGACCACGTACCCCTTCGCACACGCCCCGGCGTGGTGTCCATGACCGAGCTGGTGCGGGCCACCATGCGCCTGCGCCCGGACCGGGTGGTGGTCGGTGAGGTGCGCGGTGGCGAGGCGCTGGATTTGGTCAAGGTCTGGGGCACAGGCCATCCCGGCGGCATCGCCACCGTACATGCCGGTTCCGCCCACGGTGCACTGCTTCGTCTTGAGCAACTGATCTTGGAAGTCGCCATCACGCCACCGCGCGCGCTGATCGCCGAGGCAGTGAACGTGGTGGTGTTTATCGCGGGGCGCGGTCGTGCTCGCAAAGTACGCACCGTGGCCCGGGTCACCGGCTTCGACAGCAACGGCTATCACCTCGACGAATCCCTGTCGCCGCTTTCATCTTCAACGGCCTCATCCTCAACCTCATCTGGAGAACCATCATGACCCCTGTTCATCCAATGCGGATTTCTGTAAATCCGGTTTTACGTTCAGGCTTGAACACCCTGGTGTTTGCCGCGTTGTTGCTGTGCCTGGCGACAACGGCACAGGCCGCAGGTTCCAGCATGCCCTGGGAGGGGCCGCTGCAATCCATCCTCGATTCTATCCAGGGGCCGGTGGCCCGGATTGTCGCCGTGATCGCCATTATCGCCACCGGGTTGGCACTGGCCTTTGGTGATACTTCCGGCGGTTTTCGGCGGCTGGTGCAGATCGTGTTTGGCCTGTCCATCGCCTTTGCGGCCTCCTCGTTCTTCCTGTCTTTCTTCAGCTTCTCTGGCGGGGCGGTGGTGGCATGAACGGAGTGTCCGCATTCACCGACGGTTTCGAGGTGCCGCTGCACCGGGCACTGACCGAGCCGATCCTGCTGGGTGGGGCACCGCGTACCGTGGCTATCGCCAACGGCACTCTGGCAGCCGCGGTGGGATTGGGACTGCAACTGTGGTTGCCCGGCCTGGTGCTGTGGCTGCTGGGGCATTCCCTGGCGGTGTGGGGTGCGCAGGCCGACCCGCAGTTCATGGCGGTGTTCCTGCGGCATCTTAAGCACAAGCCTTTGCTGGATGTGTGAGGGGAGACGATGCTGAACCTGACCGAATACCGCAAGCGTCCCGCCCTGTTGGCTGATTGGTTGCCCTGGGCAGGGCTGGTCGCTAGAGGAGTGGTACTCAACAAGGATGGATCGTTCCAGCGCACGGCGCGCTTTCGGGGGCCGGATCTGGACAGTGCCACCCAAGGCGAACTAATCGCCACATCGGCGCGGCTCAATAACGCGCTGCGGCGCCTGGGATCGGGCTGGGCGCTGTTCGTGGAAGCCGAACGACTCCAGGCAGCAGGCTATCCGCAGTCGGAGTTTCCCGAGCCACTGTCCTGGCTGGTGGAGGAGGAAAGGCGAGCTGCCTTCGAGGAAAACCACAGCCACTTCGAAAGCGTCTATCACCTGACGCTGGTGTACCTGCCACCGGAAGAGTCCCGTGCCCGGGCGGCCAGCCTCTTGTACGAAAATACGTCTCGCCAGGGGGCGAACTGGCGTGAGCGTCTGGACGCCTTTACGGCGGAGACGGACCGCGTGTTCGATCTGCTCGATGGCGTGATGCCGGAACTGGCTTGGCTGGATGACAGCGAGACGCTGACCTATTTGCACGGCACCGTTTCCACTCGCCGTCATCCAGTGGTGGTACCGGAGACACCGTTCCATCTTGACGCTTTGCTGGCCGACAGCCCGTTGACCGGTGGCCTGGCGCCGATGCTGGGCGAGGCTCACCTGCGGGTTGCTTCGGTGCGGGGTTTTCCCACCTCGACCTGGCCGGGGATTCTGGATGACTTGAATCGTTTGGGTTTCGGCTACCGCTGGAATACCCGCTTCTTGTGCCTGGACAAGGCGGAGGCAGAACGGGAGCTGGGCCGCCTGCGCCGGCAGTGGTTTGCCAAGCGCAAGAACGTGGCGGCGCTATTGCGGGAGACCCTGTTCCAGCAGGAAAGCCCGCTGGTGGATACCGATGCCTCGAACAAGGCGGGGGATGCGGACGCCGCCCTGCAGGAACTCGGTAGTGACCAGGTGGCCTTTGGTTATGTGACCGCTACAGTGACAGTGCTGGACGAGAACCCGGATATTGCCGATGAGAAGCTGCGCCAGGTGGAACGGGTCATCCAGGGACGGGGTTTTGTCACCATCCCCGAGACAATCAATGCCGTGGAGGCGTGGCTGTCCTCGATCCCGGGCAATGCCTACGCCAATGTGCGCCAGCCCATTGTCTCTACGCTAAACCTGGCGCACCTGCTGCCGGTGTCGGCGGTCTGGGCGGGGCCGATGAAGAATGTTCATCTGGACGGCCCGCCGTTGATTGTCACGCGCACCGATGGCGCCACGCCGTTCCGGCTGGTCACCCATATTGGTGATGTCGGTCATACCCTGGTGGTGGGGCCTACCGGTATGGGCAAGTCGGTGCTGCTGGCCACACTAGCCTTGCAGTTTCGTCGCTATCCGGGTTCGCGGATTTTCGCTTTCGACATGGGGCGCTCTCTGCGCGCGACGATTCTGGGCCTTGGTGGCGAGCACTACGACTTGGGTGCGGAGGGCGAGATTGCCTTTCAACCCCTGGCCGGTATCGACCGGGAGGAGCGCCGCGCCTGGGCGGCGGAATGGCTGGAAGGGCGGATACGGCAGGAAGGGGTAACCCTTGGCCCCGATGAAAAAGCCGCGATCTGGTCGGCGCTGGAAAGCCTGGCCGGTGCGCCGATGGAGCAGCGCACTCTGACGGGGTTTTCCGTCCTGCTGCAGCACAATGCACTGCGTCAGGCGCTGGCGCCGTACCTGCTGGGTGGTGCCCACGGCAAGCTGCTGGACGCCGAGCATGACCGCCTGGGTACAGCCGATGTGCAGTGCTTCGAGATGGAGGAATTGATGGCCAGCCGCGCTGCCGTGCTGGCCGTACTGGGCGTGTTGTTCGCACGCCTCGATGAGCGTTTCGACGGGGCTCCGACGCTTCTGATATTGGATGAGGCCTGGCTATTCCTCGACGATCCGGTGTTCGCGGCGCGCATCCGCCAGTGGCTGAAGACCCTGCGCAAGAAGAACGTCAGCGTGATTTTCGCCACCCAGTCGCTGGCGGATATCCAGGGTTCCAGCATCGCGCCGGCGATTATTGAAAGTTGCGCAAGCCGCATTTTCCTGCCCAACCCCCAGGCCACCGAGCCACAGATTCGCTCCATCTACGAAGGCTTCGGACTCAATGCCCGGCAGATTCAGATTGTCGCCACTGCCGAGCCCAAGCGCGATTACTACTACCAGTCACGCCTAGGCAATCGTCTGTTCGACCTGGACCTGGGGCCGGTGGCGCTCGCCTTTGCCGGCGCCTCGACGCCCGAGGATCAGCGCGCGATGGATGCGCTGCTGGCCTCGATGCCGGTACCTGATTTTGCCGCCGCCTGGCTGCGCCATCGAGGCCTCGATTGGGCGGCGCAATTGCTTGATCAACACTCACCCGCAGGAGCATCTCTGGATGAACTTCCCAGGAGGAAAAGCCATGAACCGTAAACCCTCGTTGGTATCCCGCTTTCGCGTGGCGGCGCTGGCCAGCGCCATTGCCTTCACCGTCGTCCAGCCCGCCCAGGCTCTGTTTGGTGTCGGCGATATTGTGCTCGACCCCTCGAATCTGGCGCAGAACATGCTGACCGCCGCCCGCACCCTGGAGCAGATCAACAACCAGGTACAGCAGCTGCAGAACGAGGCGAACATGCTGATCAACCAGGCGCGGAATCTGGAGCGGCTTGATTTCAATTCGGTGAATCGACTGCGCTCGGCACTGGCGACCACCGGGCGCCTGATTGCCGAGGCCCAGGGCTTGGCCTATGAGGTAAACCGCATTGACCAGGAATTTGCCAGGCTCTACCCGCAGGAATACGCGGCTAGCGTAAGCGGTGACCGTATGGCCCAGGATGCCCGTGAGCGTTGGGCGCACACCCTTGATGGCCTGCACACGGCGATGCGCATGCAGGGGCAGGTGTCCCAGAACCTGTCTTCAGACGAGGGCGTGTTGACGGATCTGGTGAATCAGAGTCAGTCAGCCAACGGTGCCCTGCAGGCGATGCAGGCTACCAACCAACTGCTCGCGTTGCAGGTCAAGCAGTCCATCCAGTCCCAGCAACTGCGGCTGACGCAGGATCGGGCCGCGTCCCTGGAGTTGGCCCGGCAGGCTGCCGCCACAGAGCGTGGCCGGGAAGTGACCCGTCGATTCCTGGGGGAGGGCACGGCCTACACACCGCAGCCGGTTTCCTTCTACGGGTATTGAGGCAGTGTGATGACTTTGATACCTGTTCCGATGGAGGCGCGTGGCCATGGATGATGTCGCGGTAATCGACCGCTTCCTCAACGTCTTCTCCACCTACATCGATTCGGGTTTCGGGTTGCTGGGTGGAGAAGTGGCGTTTCTGACAGCCACCCTGGTGGTGATCGACATGACCATCGCGGGACTTTTCTGGGCGCTGAGCCATGCTACCGGGCAGGCCGATGACGTGCTGGTTCGCCTGATTCGCAAGGTGCTCTACGTGGGAGCCTTCGCCTACATCATAGGCAACTTCAATACGCTGGCGGGTATCGTGTTCCGCTCCTTCGCCGGGTTGGGGTTGATGGCGTCGGGTACTGGGATGACGGCTGCGGAATTCCTGCAACCGGGCCGCCTGGCCAAGGTGGGCGTGGATGCCGGCGCGCCAATCCTGGAGCAGATCAGCGAGATGTCCGGCTTCCCGGAGGTATTCGTCAATATCACGCCCATCGTGGTGCTGTTCCTGGCTTGGCTGGTGGTGATCCTGACTTTCTTTGTGTTGGCGATCCAGCTCTTCATCACCTTAATCGAGTTCAAGCTGACTACCCTGGCCGGGTTTGTGTTGGTGCCCTTCGCATTGTGGAACAAGACTGCCTTTCTCGCTGAAAAAGTCCTGGGCAACGTGGTGTCCTCCGGCGTCAAGGTGCTGGTGTTGGCGGTGATCATTGGTATCGGCACGGGGCTCTTTGCCGAGTTCCAGGTCGCCCCGGATGAACCCTCTGTGGATTTTGCGCTGGTGATCATGCTGGCCTCCCTGGCGCTGTTGGCCTTGGGAATCTTTGGGCCGGGTATTGCCACTGGCTTGGTTTCCGGCTCACCACAACTAGGCGCCGGAGCGATGGCGGGCGCCACCCTCGGCGCGGCCGGGACCGCCGTGGCCCTGGGTGCTGCTGCCACTGGAGTGGGTGGCGCTGTGGTCGCCGGTGCGCGAATGGCCCCCGGTGCCGTTCGGATGGCGGCAGGAGGTGCCAGCTCGATGAAGGCTGCGGCCAGTGGGGCGAGTTCGGCCATGGACTCCGCGGCCTCAATCCCGAAACACACAACAACCTCGGGTGGACAGCCGGCCTGGGCCAGGCAGTTGCAACGTCGCCAGCAACTTTCCCATACCGCCACGACGGTCGCCCACACCTTGCGCGGTGGTGACGGTGGCGGTTCTGGTTCAGGCCCCAGCCTGAACGACCCGGACTCCTAAGGAGAATTTTTCATGCGATTCAAGCGACCTCACGCGCGCTATGCCGAATCCCCTGAACCGGCCACACCTTACCAGGCAGCTGCCCAGGCCTGGGATGAGCGCATAGGCTCGGCCCGGGTGCAGGCCCGGAACTGGCGGCTGATGGCCTTTGGCTGCCTGGCGCTGGCCCTGGTGATGGCCGGTGGGCTGGTGTGGCGTTCGGCCCAGTCCATTGTCACGCCCTATGTGGTGGAGGTGGACACGGGCGGACAGGTGCGGGCCGTGGGGGAGGCCACAACGCCGTACCGGCCCAACGATGCGCAGACCGCCCATCACCTGGCCCGTTTTATCACCCTGGTGCGTTCCCTCTCCATCGATCCGGTGGTGGTGCGCCAGAACTGGCTGGACGCCTACAACTACACCACCGACCGAGGGGCGGCGGTGCTCAACGACTACGCCCGCAGCAATGATCCCTTTGCCCGTATCGGCCAGGAATCGGTGACGGTGCAAATCAACAGCGTAGTGCGCGCCAGCGACAGCTCCTATCAGGTGCGCTGGAGCGAGCACCGGTTTGTGAACGGTGCGGCGGCCGGTATTGAGCGCTGGACGGCAGTGGTGTCTGTCGTGCTGCAAACCCCGCGCACCGAGCAGCGGCTACGCCGCAATCCATTGGGCATCTACGTCAATGGCCTGTCGTGGAGCCGGGAACTGGAGGCCACTGAAGGAGAGATGCCATGAGCAAGCCATTGAATAGGTGTACAGGAGTCCTGGTGCTGGCGGGGTCGTTTGCACTGGTCGGCTGTGCGACGCCGCAAAAACCGCCACAAATTACCCTGGACGAGCCGGTCGCGGCAACCTTGTTGGCGGAGCCCGACAGACCAATAGAAGTGGTGGAAGTGCCAAAACCCCTGCCGTTGCCAGGGCAACTGATGTCCTTGCCTGTGGAAGCGGAGGGTGCCGAGGAAGTCGAGCTTGCAGATCCGCAGACAGAGGTAGACCAGGCTACCGAGGAGGCGCGGGTGCCACCGACGCGGGAAGGCTATGTCAATGCCGTCCAGGTCTGGCCCTTTGCTGGCGGTGCACTGTATCAGGTCTATGCCAGCCCGGAGCGGGTGACCGTCATTGCCCTGCAGCCCGGCGAGGAACTGGTGACGGTCGCCGCCGGGGATACCGTGCGCTGGATCGTGGGGGATACGTCCAGTGGCACCGGAGTCGAGCAGCGGGTCAATGTGTTGGTCAAGCCCATCCGCGTGGATATCCGGACCAACCTGGTGATCACCACCAATCGCCGTACCTATCTGATGGAGTTGATTTCGACTGAGAAGACCTGGATGGCCTCGGTCTCCTGGGACTACCCGAGGGATCGCATGCTGGCCTTGCAGCGTCGCTCGCAGGCGGCCGAGGTGGTCGCGCCGATTGACCGGGGCTTGTCCTTGGAAAACTTGCGATTCCGCTATGCCCTGAGTGGCGACCAGCCGTCATGGCGGCCACTGAGAGCCTTCGACGACGGCGGGAAGGTCTATATCCAGTTCCCGGCCGGGATCGCCCAGGGTGAGCTGCCTCCGCTGCTCGTGATTGGCGCGCAGGGTGATGGCCAGTTGGTGAACTACCGTTTCCGCTCGCCGTATTACATCGTGGATCGGCTCTTCGGCGCCGCCGAACTGCGCTTGGGCGGCGAGGAAGGCGAGGTGGTGCGCATTGAGCGAACCGACGGGGTACGGAGGGAGTGAGCGTGGACGATGACAACACTCCGAATCAGCCACCGCCAGAACCATCGCCGAAATTGGCACCGGAACAGGTAGCGCTACGTGCCCAGCCGCGACCGGTCACGCGGTTGAACCGGCGGATACTGGCTGTGATCGCTGGCGGGGTCGGCATCGCTGTACTGGGCGCTCTATTCTGGTCGCTGCGTGTGCCCGAGCGGGACGATCTGAATGGCGCGGACGAGTTGTACAACGTCGAGCGCGTCGCCCATTCGGAAGGACTGACCCGTTTGCCAGCAGACTATTCGCAATTGCCGCCTGAAGTACCTCGCCTGGGTAAGCCGTTGCCGGGTGACCTGGGTGAGCCAATTCTGAAGGCGGAGCGGCAGGCCATGGGTTATCGGGACGGCCAGGACTCGGCCGAAGCCGACCGACTGGCGCGCCTCAAGGAAGCGGAAGAGGCAGCGGCCTCTGCCGTATTCTTCGGGTCGATTCGACCACGCTCTGTTGCGGCGACGCCAATGGCAGATGGAGTAGGGGGCTCTGCGATGGGGCAGGGGCTGGGGGCGCTCGATTCGTTCGCAATGCTGCAGGGCCCGCCTCCCGGAGAGAGCGACCCCATTGCCCTGCAGAACCGCCAGGAACAGAAGGAAGCCTTTCTCAGTAACTCCTCATTTACAGAAACCCGTAATTCCGGGGATTTGCAAACGCCTGTGTCCCCTTATCAAGTAATGGCCGGGACGGTGATTGCCGCCGCCCTGGTCACCGGCATCAACTCCGACCTGCCGGGCGATGTGATCGCCACTGTCACTGAACCGGTCTATGACACCGCCACCGGCCGCCATGTACTGATCCCCCAAGGTTCGCGCATCCTGGGTCGCTATAACAGCCAGGTGAGCTACGGGCAGACCCGTGTGCAGGTGGTCTGGCACCGGGTGATCCTGCCGGACACCTCGTCCTTTCAGCTCGACAACCTCGCCGGTACCGATCCGGCCGGCTACGCGGGTCTGGAAGATGGCGTCGATTGGCACTGGGACCGCCTGTTCGCCGGCGCCGCGCTGACCACACTGCTGGGAGTGGGCGCCGAACTGGCCGCACCCGAGAACCGCCAGGATGGCGATCGCGTCATCATCGCCGGCCGGGACAGCGCCCAGGACAGCATCAACCAGGTTGGCCAGGAGGTCACCCGCCGCAATCTCAATATCCAGCCCACTCTGACCAGCCGCCCCGGTTTGCCGGTGCGCCTTATCGTCAACCGCGACCTCGTATTGCGGCCCTACCAACCACTGATCTACAAGCGGGGGACTACGCCATGACCACCAACAAGCTGCGGCTGGGACCGCTGCCCAAGAACGAAACCGTCAAACTGACCTTTACCTGCCCGGCGACCCTGAAGGAGGACCTGGAGCGCTATGCCGAGCTTCACGCTCAGACCTACGGCGAGCCGGTGGATGCGCTGACGCTGATCCCGCATATGCTGGAGTCGTTTATGGCGCGGGATAGGGTGTTTCGAAAGGGAAAAAGAGGACGCGCCAGTCCTTCTCAGGCCACTTCGTCCGTGCGACCGATAGACAGATAATCGGATAATCATGTCTGAATATCCGCATATGGAGCGGATTTTGGATAATTATTTGCGATCAGTGGCTACCGCTACTACTCCTCCTTATTTAGAAAAATATAAAATATCGTAGTATAGCTACGATTAAAATAGGTTGATTAAATTGACTAGTATTTGGGAAAGCTGTATAAATCGTAGCATGGCTACGAAAAACACGAGCAAACTAAATACTCTCTACACCAGGCTGGAGCCAGGGTCGCCGCTGACGTCGGAAGATCTGGCGGCCTTGGATATCTCTGCCGACTTGGCGGTTCACTACGTGCGGGCCGGATGGTTGATGCGGTTGGCGAGAGGGGTTTACTGCCGGCCAAACGAAGAATTAAAGCTGCATCCCTGTCTCCTTCTGTTGCAGCGCAAACTTGCAGGACTCCACGTCGGCGGCAAGTCGGCGCTCGATTGGTATGGTGTGCGTCAGTACGTATCGCAACAATCGACGTTACTTCTTTATGGTTGGGCCGACGGTCATTTGCCGGACTGGTTCACCGACCGCTTTCCGGCCCAGTATCACCGCAAGCGTCTGTTCGACGAGGACTGTGACAACTTGTTGCATGCCATGCCTTTTGAGAGACGGGAGGGGGCGCCGCAGGTTTCGTCGCCGGAACGAGCACTGTTGGAACTGCTCAGCGAAGTCGGCGTGCGCCAGCCTTTGCAGGAAGCCCGCGAACTCGTCGAAAGTACCTACAATTTGCGTGTCAACGTGCTGCGTGAACTGTTGCAGCACTGTACCAGTGTCAAGACGGTGCGACTTTGCCTCCAACTGGGTCGCGAGGGTGGATTGCCATGGGCAGAGAAACTTGATCCGGACACGTTGCCGACCGGCAGTGACCGGCCCTGGGTATCCAAATCCAGCGACGGCCTGTTGGTGCTAAAGCCATGAATACGGCGTATCTCGATACCGCACGCCTGTTGACACAAGTGGCACCACTGGTCTTTGTGGATGACACGTTTGCCTTGAAAGGTGGTACGGCCATCAACCTCTTTGTGCGCGACATGCCGCGACTGTCGGTGGATCTTGATCTGGTATTCCCGGACCACTCCCTGCCGCGTGAACAGGCACTGGCTCGGATTAACGACGCGATTCGGCAGGCGGCGGAGCGCCTGAACAAACATGGATTTCAGACACACATGCTGGCCGCTGAGGCGGGTGAGACCAAGCTGTTGGTGCGCCGTGGGGGAACCGAAGTCAAAATCGAAGCCAATTTCGTTCTGCGTGGAACAGTGAAGCCGGTGCGTCGGGCGTCTATTACACCTCTCGCCAGTGATGTGCTGATGGCCGATTTGGAAATCCCCGTGGCGTCACTGGAGGACCTTTATGGTGGCAAGCTGGTCGCCGCACTGGACCGTCAGCATCCCCGTGATCTGTTCGACGTGATGCAGCTGTTTGAGCATGAGGGCATCACGCCCGGCATTCGCCGGGCCTTCGTTGTGTACCTGGCCAGTCATAACCGTCCGGTACATGAAGTGTTGTTCCCACAGCTGAGGGATATTGGCCATGACTACAAGCATAACTTCGAAGGGATGACAGCCGACTCCGTGGCGCTCGAAGCATTACTGGCGACACGTGATCGAATGATTGATGAACTTCAGTCAGGGCTCGACGGCAAGGAACGGCAATTTCTGCTATCGCTGGTAGCCGGTGCTCCCGATTGGTCGCTAATGGGTATCACTCATCTTGAACATTTGCCCGGTATTCGTTGGAAGTTGCACAACCTGGCAAAATTGCGGAAAGCCAATGCGAAGAAATTTGCCGAGCAGGCCGATATGTTGTCGACGCGGTTAGCCAGTGTGACTTGAATTGGACTTTCCGCCATAGGGAACTCTCAACTTTGATGGTGCTTCTGGTGATCTAGGGAACCATCAATTAGTGGCACTCAATCTCTATCTTAATTCGGGTAACTAGGTGCAATACCTACAAGGTGCTTTCAAGGCTTCGAACCTGTTTAATCACTAGTGTTTGCCTAGGGCCTCCAAGATACGGCATTCGGCAATGTGACCACCTGAACAGCTTGCAGATATACGCCGTAACTCCCTGGCCAGAGATTCAAGGTGCCTGATGCGGTTGCGAATTCCGTGCAGATGCTTGTCGGTAATACTGTCCACCGCCTGACAGGAAAGATCGGGTTGTTCTTTGAGCGACAGCAGTTCCCGGATATCGTCCAAGGAAAAACCCAGCTCACGAGCATGAAGAATAAAGCGTAGCTGCTGGATATGATGGTCTGCGTAACAACGGTAGCCACTTTCCGAACGCGCAGTAGGTGAAAGAATGCCCACCCGTTCATAGTAGCGAATGGTTTCGATATGGCAGCCCGACAGTCGTGATGCCTCGCCAATCTTCATGGTGTGTCTCTTGACTCTGTAACGGTTACAGACTTTATGGTAGCAGAGAAGACACAATGCTTGGAGAGGATAATGAGTTCAGGTTGCTGCGATGTTGATACGGTTGACCAACTGGCCACGGCGGGGCGCCGTAAAACCCTGTACGTTGTCCTGTGGATCAATATCCTGATGTTCGCCGCGGAACTCGGCGCTGGCATCTGGGCGGACTCCAAGGCGCTGATGGCGGATTCCGCCGATAATCTCGGTGACAGCCTGGTCTATGCCATAAGCCTCTTCGTGGTTGCTCGCAGTGTGCGCTGGCGTGCCGGGGCAGCCTTTATGAAAGGGTTGATTCAGCTCACCTTTGGGCTGGGCCTTATCCTCACGATTATCGCCAGTCTGCTGGGAGAACCACAGCCAATTGGGTTGGTGATGATGGCAGTTGCAGGCGTAGCGCTGATTGGCAACCTGATTTGCTTCGGACTGCTGATGAAGCATCGGGGCGAGGACGTGAATATGCGCTCTGTGTGGCTGTGTTCCCGCAACGATGTGATCAGTAATACCGGGGTGATTATTTCAGGAGTTCTGGTTATTTGGCTCGATTCTTATTGGCCGGACTTGATAGTTGCTAGTATCGTTGCTGTCGTTTTTTTGCACACGGCCTATGAAGTACTTCGAAGTGCAGGTCAATCCTGGCGGGGTGAACCTCAAGCTCACGTCAATATTTGCAGTTCTGGCGCTTAATGGAAGTATCCGTTGATTGATCTATGTCAATCATCAAGGGCGTTATGTTTGAACTTTCGAGAGAATAAGGTATCCTTCCTAATGTTAATATAACCATTTGCAGATTATGTGGCTTAGCAGATTCAGATTTTACATGGCAATCTTCGCGTTACTGGCTTTCACCAGCCAGTCGTTTGCTGCTGCGAAATTGCCCTGCCACAAGATGAGTCACGAACCCGATGTTCCAGTAATGACGGGGGCAATGGATCATGGAAGCCATACCAAGGCAAACAATATCCAGATTAATAATGCCCTTACGGCTGATGCCGCTGATTGTTGCAGCCAGGATCACTGCTCTCAGCTGGATTGCATCTCTGCAAGCGTTGCGGTGGTGAGTACACTGTCGTCGTTTTCCGTCCAGTTTTCTCAAACCCTCAATACAGCGTATTCGGTTTCCTTCCTCTCCCAGGCAGCTTCCTCGCTGTTTCGCCCCCCCCATTTCCCGCTGAAGTAGGGTTGGTACGCCTGAAATTCAGGCGTCTGACGACTCGATAAGCGGGAGATCAAAACTCCCATAACGTATGTTTAAAACGCGCCATCGCTACGAGCGCGTTCACTGCAACTCTTGATTGGGAGTCATCATGAAGCCGTTACATACCTATCTGCGCTTTCCGGCGCTGATCCTATTCCTGTTATTTCTTGCCGCTTGTTCCGAAAGCGAAAATCACGCAACTAAAAGCGCAACGATTGCCTCGTTGGATGTTTATAAAAGCCGCACCTGTCAATGCTGCCAGCAATGGGTTCACCATATGGAAGATGTTGGTTTCGACACAGAAACCCACCATCCGTCGGACTTGAATCGCATTAAAAATGACTATGGCATAACACCTGAATTCCAGTCCTGCCATACGGCAGTTTCGAGCGACGGTTATGTATTCGAAGGCCATATCCCGGCGCGCTTTGTTCAGCAGTTTCTGGAAAACCCTCCCGATGACGCCATCGGCCTTAGTGTGCCCGGCATGCCGGCAGGCAGCCCTGGTATGGAGATGGGTGACAGGTTTACAGCTTATAAGGTATGGCTGCTTAAAAAAGACGGTTCGGCTGACGTGTTTGCATCTGTGAATAGTCGCGATCAGCAATAGGACATATAACGATGAACATTCAATGGGTATTTTTATTATTTTTGCTGGTGGGGTTTCCTGCGTTTGCTCAGAGCCCGACTAATAAGCTGAGTCTGGATGAGGCCATCGCCCATGCCATTGCCACGGATCCCTGGCTGAACGGTAGCCGGCATCGCGAAGATGCTTTGACCAGCGAATCAATTTCAGCATCGACGCTTCCAGACCCCAAGGTCAGCCTGATGGCGGCTAACTTTCCTACCGATAGCTTCGATATCAACCAGGAGCCTATGACGCAGCTCACTGTAGGTGTTAGTCAGGTGTTCCCTCGCGGCGATAGTCTGGCGCTGTCCAGCCGTCAGAAACAGGAGTTGGCGGAACAGGAGCCGTTGCTCAGGCAGAATCGTCAGGCCAGGGTAACGGCTATTGTCTCGCAGTTGTGGCTGGACGCATTCAGGGCCCAGGAGAGCATTCGATTGATTGAGCAGGATCGCTCGCTATTTGAACATTTGGTGGATGCAACCAAAGCGAGCTATTCGTCGGCACTGGGAGGTGCTCGCCAGCAGGATATTATCCGGGCCCAATTGGAGCTTACCCGGTTGGATGATCGTTTGACGGTGCTGCGGCAACAGTCGGAGTCAGCCCAACAGCGTTTATCCGAGTGGGTCGGCGGTCTTGCCAGTCTGCCGTTAGCGCAGCTTGTGCCCAGTCAGTACGGTGATGAGCCGGCGTCGGTGGGAGGTCAGCCGGATAGTGATCGTTGGCTCTATGAACAGGTCAACCGGCACCCACTCTTGCGGGCGCTTGATCAGCGTATTGATGCCATGGAGACCGGGGTCGAATTAGCGCGCCAGAAATATAAACCTGAGTGGGGTCTTTCCGCCCAATATGGCTATAGGGACGATGATCCCATGGGGCGTGACCGGGCTGATTTTTTTTCTGTCGGTGTGACCTTTGACCTGCCGCTTTTCACCGGCAAGCGACAGGATAAAGACGTCAGTGCGGCCACTTCCCGGGCTGAGGCCATAAAAACTGACAAGTTACTGATGGCGCGAAAGCTGATGGCGGAACTGGATACGGCCTTGGTACAGCTACAGCGCCTGAATGATCGTCGCGCGCTCTACGCCGGGCAGTTATTGCCGCAAATGTCAGAGCAGGCCGAAGCTGCCCTGGCCGCCTACAACAACGACGACGGCGACTTTGCCGAAGCGGTGCGCGCCCGCATTGCTGAGTTAAATGCCAAGATCGACTTTTTAACGATCAGGATTGATCGGCTGAAGATGATTGCCGAGTTGAATTACCTCTTGTCCAAAAATGGTTCAGAACCGTTTCCCGCCACCAGCAGAGAACACGCTGAAGGATTAACCCCATGAAGATTCAATTGAATAAATCTTTTTTCATTACAGTTGCCTTGTTGATTGCGACAGCGACCCTTTCGCACTACTCGGCCCTATGGCGTATGAAAGAGACCACAGGCAGTGATGACGTTGCTGCCGAGAAAAAACCACTCTACTGGGTCGCGCCGATGGACCCCAACTATAAGCGCGATAATCCGGGTAAATCTCCTATGGGGATGGATCTGATACCTGTGTATAAAGACGCGGTCGGCGATCAGGAGATTGGCACAGTCACCATCTCTCCGGATGTAGTTAACAATCTGGGGGTACGTACAGCCCCTGTCACTCGGGGGCGTTTGGATCTAACCATCAGTACAGTGGGTTATGTGCAATACGATGAAGATCGCCTTGTTCACATTCATCCACGGGTGGAGGGTTGGATCGAAAAGCTCCATGTCAAAGCTGCGGGTGATCCGGTTATACAGGGTGAGCCGCTGTATGCGTTGTATTCGCCGACTTTGGTCAATGCCCAGGAAGAACTGTTGCTGGCATTAAAACGAAATAATCCAACACTAATAACGGCTGCCATGGAGCGGCTATCGGCCTTGCAAGTGCCTCATTCAGAAATCAATCGCCTAAAAAAATCCGGCAAGGTTAGTCAGACCATTACCATCACCGCACCTCAATCTGGGGTATTGGATAATCTGAACACTCGGGAAGGGATGTTTGTTAAGCCGGGTATGGAGATGATGGCCATAGGCCAACTGGAGCATATCTGGGTGATTGGTGAAATATTTGAACGGCAGGCGGCCAGTGTGCAAGTGGGTGATGCAGTGCGCATGCGACTGGATTATTTACCCGGTCGCGAGTGGAAAGGAAATGTTGATTATATTTACCCCTCTCTGAACGCCAAAACGCGTACCGCTCAGGTTAGGGTGCATTTTGACAGCTCGGATAGATTCCTGAGGCCGGGCATGTTTGCGCAAATGACAATAGTTACCAAGCCCTCGCGGGAGACTTTACTCATTCCCCGTGAAGCACTGATTCGTACCGGTAGCCAATCAAGAGTGGTATTGGCAAAAGGTGAAGGGCGTTTTAAGTCCATCGCAGTGAAGGTAGGCAGAATTGGTGAAGATAAGGTGGAAATCCTTTCTGGTTTAAAAGACGGTGAGCGCATTGTTACGTCTGCCCAGTTCCTGATTGATTCCGAATCCAGCAAAACCTCAGACTTTAAGCGGATGCACCACGGCGAAGATCAGCCTAGCTCAGTTTGGGTTGCCGCCACGATCAAGAGCGTGATGCCGAATCATCGAATGGTGACAGTCAAGCATGAAGCGATTGATGCTTGGGAATGGCCAGAAATGACCATGGATTTTCAGGTTAATCCAAAAGTTAATTTTGAGGCGTTAACACTTGGTACTCAGCTGCACATGGAAATTACCAAGCTCGATAACGGGCAGTATGAAATGACTGGCACACATATTATGAGTGGCGAGAGTGAGGAGGACATATCTTCGGAGGACGAAGAGAAATTGGATCATAGTCAGATGAATCACGGTGAGATGGATCACTCCGAAATGGATCACTCCGAAATGGATCACAGCCAGATGAATCATGCACAAATGAACCAGGATGGTAAGGAACCTAACACGGTTGATCATTCAAAGATGGATCACTCCAATCAGCAACAGCACTCAGGTGACGGGGAGTAAAGCATGATTGAATCCATTATTCGCTGGTCCGTTCATAACCGTTTTTTTGTGCTGCTGGCCACTTTGATGTTGGTGGGAATTGGTGGCTGGTCCCTTAAAAATACACCGGTAGATGCTATTCCCGATTTGTCGGACGTGCAGGTGATTATCAAAACCAGTTATCCGGGGCAGGCGCCGCAGGTGGTGGAAGATCAGGTCACCTATCCGCTGACTACTGCCATGTTGTCAGTACCCGGTGCGGTCACCGTACGCGGCTACTCGTTTTTCGGCGACTCCTATGTCTATGTCATTTTTGATGAAGATACCGATGCTTACTGGGCCCGCTCGCGGGTATTGGAATACCTGTCGCAGGTGGCGCCGACGCTGCCACCCAGTGCCAGACCACAATTGGGACCGGATGCCACTGGCGTGGGTTGGGTTTATCTCTATGCGTTGGTAGATAGAACTGGTCAGCACGATATCAGTCAGTTGCGCAGCCTGCAGGATTGGTTTTTGAAATACGAACTGCAAACGGTGCCGGGGGTGTCAGAAGTCTCTGCGCTTGGGGGTATGGTCAAGCAGTACCAGGTTAAGGTGAGCCCAGACAAACTGCGTGCTTTTAACATTCCTCTCTCTCATATTCAGATGGCCATTCAGCGTGGCAATCAGGAAGTGGGGGCTTCTGTTGTGGAGATGAGTGAAGCGGAATATATGGTGCGTGCCAGTGGCTATATCCAGGGTGTTGACGATCTGAGAACCATTCCTCTGGGTTTGGATATGAATGGCACACCGCTGTTATTAAAGGATGTGGCCGATATTGAACTGGGCCCGCAAATGCGTCGTGGCATAGCTGAACTCAATGGCGAGGGCGAAGTCGTGGGGGGCATTGTGGTGATGCGCTTTGGCGAGAATGCCCAGAAAACCATTGATGGCGTCAAAGCCAAACTGGAAAAGCTCAAGGCGGGTTTGCCGGAAGGCGTAGAAATTGTCACGGTTTACGACCGCTCTCGGTTGATCTCTAGCGCCATTGACAGTTTATGGAAAAGCCTGATTGAAGAGCTTGCTATCGTTGCGTTGATCTGTGTCATCTTCTTGTTTCATGTCAGGTCATCACTGGTGGCAGTCGTTAGTCTGCCGCTGGGCATCCTGACGGCTTTTATTGTGATGTACTGGCAAGGCGTTAATGCAAACATTATGTCCCTTGGAGGAATCGCGATTGCCATCGGTGCCATGATAGATGGTGCGATTGTGATGATTGAAAATATGCATAAGCATATGGAACGTACGCCGTTGACGCCAGAGAACCGTTGGAAAGTGGTGGCAGAGTCCGCCAGCGAAGTCGGCCCGGCATTGTTTTTCAGTCTGCTGATTATCACCGTCAGCTTTGTGCCGGTATTTACCCTGGAGGCTCAGGAAGGCCGAATGTTTAGTCCCCTGGCCTTCACTAAAACCTATGCCATGGCCGCCAGCGCCGCGTTGGCAGTGACAGTGGTGCCGGTGTTGATGGGGTATTTTATCAGGGGCAAGGTGGTCGCCGAGAGAAAAAACCCCATCAACAGGTTGCTGATTGCAGGCTATATGCCGCTGCTCAAGGGTGTTTTGCGCTTTCCAAAAATCACACTCGCCATGGCTGGCGTTGTGTTTCTTGTTGGGATCTGGCCGCTTAACAAGATTGGCAGCGAATTCATACCCGATCTGGATGAAGGCGACCTGATGTACATGCCCACTACCTATCCGGGCCTGTCCATCGGCAAGGCGCGGGAAATCCTGCAACAGACTGACAAGCTGATTGCCACAGTTCCGGAAGTAGAAACCGTATTTGGCAAAATTGGACGGGCTGAAACTGCTACAGATCCGGCGCCGCTAACCATGATTGAAACCTTTATTCAGTTGAAACCCAGAGAGGCGTGGCGCGATGGCATGACCACCGACAAACTCAAGAAGGAGCTTGATGCGCTGGTGAAGTTTCCCGGCTTGACCAATGCCTGGGTGATGCCCATCAAAACCCGCATCGACATGCTGGCTACCGGTATAAAAACCCCGGTGGGTATTAAGGTGGCTGGCCCCGACCTCAAGGAGATCGAAAAAATCGGCAAGCGTTTGGAGCAGGTGCTCAAAGATGTACCTGGCACAGCCTCAGTATATTCCGAGCGAGTAGCGGGTGGCCGTTATATCAAGGTGGATATTCAGCGAGAAAAAGCCGCACGCTATGGCCTCAATATCGCCGATGTGCAGCAAGTGGTTGCCACCGCTATAGGCGGTATGAACGTAGCGCAGACTATCGAAGGGCTGGAACGTTACCCCGTCAACCTGCGTTACCCACAAAATTATCGCAACTCTCCCGAGCAGTTAGCTCTGCTGCCTATTGTCACGACCAGTGGTCAGCGCATTGCATTGGGGGATGTTGCTCGTGTTTATGTTGAAGACGGGCCGCCTGCCATCAAGAGTGAAAACGCCCGTCTTAATGGTTGGACCTTTGTCGATATCGACGGAGTGGATGTCGGCAGTTATGTGGAAGACGCTATGAAAGTGGTGGCCGATCAGGTCGAACTACCAACAAGCTACTCCCTGAATTGGTCGGGACAGTATGAATACATGTTGCGGGCCAAAGAGAAGCTCTCCTACGTGGTGCCTCTGACTCTGGCAATTATCATCGTGCTGCTCTATTTAAATTTCCGCAGTGTTGCCGAGGTCGCCATCATTATGGGCACCTTACCACTGGCAATGATTGGGTCCATCTGGTTGATGTATTTGCTTGGTTACAACTTTTCCGTTGCTGTGGGTGTGGGTTTTATCGCGTTGGCGGGCGTGGCGGTAGAAATTGGCGTCATTATGCTGGTCTATCTCAACCAGGCACATACGCTTTTCTTGCTTCAGTGTGAGGAGCGGGGCATCACACCGAGTATGAAAGGATTACGGGAAGCTGTTCTTCACGGTGCAGGCTTACGTGTTAGACCGGTGATGATGACGACAGTCTCTACTATTGTCGGCTTACTGCCGATCATGTTCAGTACCGGTACAGGGGCGGAAGTGGTCAGCAGAATTGCTGCACCTATGGTGGGGGGCATGCTCAGTGCTTTGGTATTGACATTGTTGGTATTGCCGGCGGTTTATTTGCTTTGGAAGCAGGGCAAGGTAGATGAATAGCTGGACGAAGAACTTACAAGGCCATTACAGCAATGTAATGAACGAGTCACCTTACCGTCAGGTACCCAGCCCTAGGATAGGCTGGATGTTTTCCTATGATCGGCACTTTGCTTTTTTTCATACGTAAGCTGGCGGACAGACAATTGATCGGTACCGACCGAGACAAATACAGCCAGATTCAGGGTGATTGAAATATTGAAAATCAAAAGTGGAAGACTGTTAAAAATTGCTTGACCTGTGTCTTGGACACAGGTGTAAGGTGACAAAAAGCCGGATAAATACTTCGGATTTACTCTCGGGTTTAGAACTGATGATTGACTCATATCAAGGCAAGGAACAGATCCTCGGGGTTAATCTGAATCCTGTGATAGTCAGACTGAGCTGCGAGGAGGGCTGTGTGAAAGTTATCGAAATGGCCAGGCGTTTAGGGGTTACGGCCGATACGGTGCGGTTTTATACCCGGATCAAGATTTTGAATCCCACAAAAAGCAAGGCCAATGGTTACCGGGAATACAGTGATAAAGATGTTAATCGCTTACGGTTCGTGCTGAGTGCCCGACAGTTGGGATTTTCGGTAGAGGATATTCAGGAGATTCTCGCCCATGCGGACAAGAAAAAGTCTCCTTGCCCAACGGTGCGCCGCTTGATTGATCAGCGCCTGCATGAAACCGAGCGACAGCTTAGGGAAACGTTGAAATTGCGGGATCGCATGCAACAGGCTGTGTTGGAGTGGAGTCAAAAGCCGGATAAGGCGCCAACGGGCCATATGCTTTGTCATCTGATCGAAGAATTCACTGCGGAGGATAGGTTATGAATACACACAAAACGCCAAGTGCGGGTCAACACCGAGGTGGTTGTTGCTGCGCCGGCAAATCATCCGTTTCTGCTGAAGCCCGAGATATCCGCAGCGTTAGCGATACGTCTCTTCCTCTTCATCGTTTACAGGTTCAGGGTGCCACCTGCGGTGGTTGCGTGAAAAGTATCGAGCAGACGTTGAAATCCGTTGCAGGGGTTAGCGAAGTGTCGATGGACCTGGCAACGGGCGTCGCTTCAGTCATTGGTGTGGTTGAACCAAAAAACCTTACCGATGCGTTGGATCGTGTGGGTTTTCCCGCAACGCTCATTCGCTAGTTGCTGTCAAGTAAACCAGGAGTATGGATATGAGTTCAACAAACACGGAATCTGGCAATCCATCCTGTCATGAACGTACGGAAACTGGCCAGCATCACCACCATCATGTTCATGGCGGCAGCGCAGTAAGCCAGGAACTGATGATCGAAGGCGCTGGTTGTGCCAGCTGTGTGGGAAAAATCGAATCCGCCCTAAAAGCGATACCGGGTGTGGAAAACGCGGAAATGAATTTCGCTCAGCGAACCGTTAGCGTGTTCGGTTCGGCGCCTGCCGAGCAATTGATAAAAGCCGTTGAGGGCGCCGGTTATAACGCCAAAATCAGCCTTGCTGACAATGAAGACGATGCATTGGAGGAAAAAGAAAAAGCTGATTGGGCTTACTACAAACGACTGATGCGGGAAATGACCATCGCCCTCAGTCTGGGCGTGCCGCTGATGATTTACAGCATCGTAGTCGGCGAAATGACGGTAACAAGCACTGGTGGGCGCATTGCCTGGTTGGCTGTTGGATTACTGACACTTGCGGTGATGGTGTTCTCTGGCAAACACTTTTATGTCGGTGCCTGGCAATCCTTTAAAAATCACTCGGCCAATATGGATACCTTGATTGCTTTAGGCACAGGTACGGCGTGGGTGTATTCGATGGTGGTGGTGTTTGTTCCTCACTTGGTGCCGGAAATGGCGCGCCATGTTTATTTCGAGGCGACCGCGATGATTATTGGTTTAATCGATCTCGGTCTTGCCCTGGAATTGAAAGCCCGCGGTCGTACCTCTGAGGCTATTAAGCGCCTGATTGGATTGCAGGCGAAAACGGCGCGGGTTATTCGCGATGACAAAGAACTGGATATCGCTATCGAACAGGTTCTACTGAACGATGTGGTCCGCGTGCGCCCAGGTGAAAAAATTCCCGTCGATGGTGAAGTGGTTGAAGGGCATACGGCGATTGACGAATCCATGCTCACCGGCGAGCCGATGCCGGTTGAAAAAGCCACTGGGAATACCGTAGCGGCGGGCACCATCAATAAATCCGGCTCAATTTTGTTTAAAGCTACCCGCGTTGGTAAAGACACGGCGCTGGCGCAAATCATCAATATGGTCAAGCGCGCACAAAACTCCAAGCCGCCGATTGGTCGTTTGGCTGATGTCATCTCGGCATATTTTGTACCGGTGGTGATGATTATTGCTGTGGTGAGTGCCTTGACCTGGCTTAATTTTGGACCGGAACCGGCGGTGGCATTTGCCATAGTATCGGCCACGACTGTATTGATTATCGCCTGTCCCTGTGCGCTGGGGCTGGCCACGCCGATGTCGGTGATGGTGGGTGTGGGTAAGGCCGCAGAGGCGGGCGTGCTGATTCGCAACGGAGAAGCCCTGCAAACCGCGTCGAAGATAACGGCGATGATTCTGGATAAAACCGGCACCATTACCCTGGGTGCACCGAAGGTCACCGATGTACTGGTGGCGGGTGAGTATGATGAGCAGGCGGTGTTGCGATTGGCAGCAACGCTTGAATCCGGCTCTGAGCATCCGTTGGCCATGGCTATTGTTGAAAGTGCTCAGGAAAGAGGGATCGAAATGGGCAAGGTGTCCAATTTTAACGCCATTGCCGGCCACGGTGTGCAGGCGGAGGTGGACGGAAAAACACTGTTATTCGGCAATGAAAAGCTCATGCGCGAGCGCACCATTGAGCTCGGTGATTTTGTCGAAAAGGCCCAGGCGTTGGCCGCCGAGGCTAAAACACCGATGTATTTCGCTATTGATAATCAACTTGCAGCGATTATCGCTGTGGCCGATCCGATTAAGGAAGACTCCATAGCGGCCATCAAGCGTTTGCAACATAACGGTATTCGGGTGGTGATGCTCACCGGCGACAACCGCGCCACAGCCAAAGCGGTAGCGGAAAAAGCCGGTATCAAGGAATTCTTTGCTGAAGTACTGCCGGAAGAAAAATCCAAAAAAGTGCAGAAGCTGCAAATGGAAGGCGAAGTGGTGGGCATGACGGGTGACGGTATTAACGATGCGCCGGCCCTGGCTATCGCCAATGTCGGTTTTGCTATCGGCACCGGTACGGATGTGGCCATTGAGAGTGCCGACATAACACTGATGCGGGGTTCGTTACATGGCCTGGCGGATGCCATTGCCGTCAGCAAGGCTACGTTGCGAAATATCAAACAAAATCTATTTGGCGCCTTTATTTACAATGTCGCCGGCGTGCCTTTTGCAGCCGGGGTGTTGTATCCATTTTTCGGTTTGCTGTTAAGTCCGGTGATTGCCGGTGCGGCGATGGCGTTTTCATCGCTGACAGTTGTAACCAATGCTAATAGGCTGCGCTTCTTTAAAGCGCAGGAGCACTAATGAGAATGACGGGAAGAGGGCGTTGCGATGATGATTATTAATATTGCGGGTTTAGCGCTAATTGCACTGATTGTGTGGTGGTTCTGGCTCTACAAGCCGAAAGAAGCCGAGCTGGGTGAAAACGATCTGGTGATTACTGTGGAAAACGGTACCTATTCGCCTTCGCGCATTAAAGTGCCGTCTGGAGAACCGGTAGAAATCAAATTTATGCGCAGAGATCAATCGCCCTGTTCTGAAACTTTATTGATCCCCGAACTGCAAATCAGCGACACCTTACCGTTGAATAAACTGAAGACCATTCAGCTGCCAGCAATGTCATCCGGCGAGTATGCGTTTCATTGTCAGATGCAGATGTACCGTGGACAAATCACGGTGCAATAAGCAGGAGGCCAATGAACATCAACAAAGTCACGGCCATTTTTGACGAGTTTCGCCTGAAAAACGTGGAAGAAACTTTGATTCGACATGGGGTGAAGGATTTTACCTTGCATCTAGTTCGTGGGCGTCTGTGGATACACAATAAACGCGGCGCAACAGACAACGATTTTCAATTACACAGGTGAGGTGTGACATGGCGACTCAAAAAACATCATTCTGGTTAACACCCAAAGGACTGGCGGCACTGGGACTTATCGGCGCGGTCACATATTTTCTGCTCGTCGAGCACCGGCAACACGTCTGGCAGTTTTTGCCCTTCCTGATTCTCCTGGCCTGCCCCTTTATGCATCTGTTTATGCACGGCGGTCATGGCGGACACGGTGGGCATGAGCAGCATGAGGGTGGGTCCGAGCAGGATGCCTATCAGCGGGGGCTGGAGGAAGGCCGTCGGGAAAACGAACACCGTCATCACCATTAATCCAACAATATAACAGGAGAAAAAGCATGCACGGTGAATCGGCTTACGGCCTCTGGACGCTGGTGATACTCAATTCAGCGATATTTATTTTCTTTGCCTTCAGTTTTACCAAGCCGCAAACCAAAACCGACTGGCGAAGCTTTGGCGCTTTCTCCGCGTTTATTATTGCCCTATTTACCGAGATGTATGGCTTTCCATTAACCATTTATTTTCTCTCCGGTTGGTTGGCGGAAAAATATCCTGGCATTGATTTTCTGTCCCACGAAAACGGCCATCTTCTGCATACCCTTTTCGGTTTTGAAGGCAACCCTCATTTTGATCCGCTGCATATCGCCAGTAATGTCCTGATCATTTTGGGTTTCTTTTTGCTGGCCTCGGCGTGGAGTGTTCTGCACAAGGCGCAGCAGACCCGTTCGCTAGCGACTACCGGCTGGTATGCCCGTTGCCGCCACCCGCAGTACATCGCATTTATCCTGATCATGTTTGGATTTCTGTTGCAGTGGCCGACGATCCTTACCGTGATTATGTTTCCGGTTCTGGTAGTGGTTTACGTGCGACTCGCTAAGCGTGAGGAGCGCATGGCATTGAAGGAATTCGGTGATGACTATCGCCGCTATATGGAAGTCACGCCGGCATGGATTCCGAAATTTAACGTCGATAAAACTGTTTCCAACTGATGAGGGTACTCCGATGAAAAAACTAATCTCCACTTTGGTAATAGCCGCCGCGATTTCTTCGCCCGTCTTTGCGGAAAAAGGGCACGAACATGGCGACAGTAAAGATCAGCCGATGGGCGGAATGATGATGGGCCATGAGCAAATGATGGCTATGCATGAGCACATGCAAAAGATGCACGACATGATGGGAAAGATCAAAGCCGAAACCGATCCGGAAAAACGCCAGCAACTGATGCAGGAACATATGCGAGTCATGCAGAAGGGTATGCGATTAATGGGTGATGGCATGGGAATGGAAATGACAGTAGGTGAGTCATCAAAAATGGACGACATGGATATGATAAAGCGCATGGACATGATGGAAGAACGAATGGGCATGATGCAGATGATGATGGGGCAAATGATGGATCATGAGTCTGAATCCCAAAAAACACCTGTCCACAAACACAAAAAATAGATGGGTTGCTTACTCAACCTGTCGATTGGAGGAAAAACACTATGAATGAGCATCGATCGGGTATCAATCCAGGTTTTTTAACCAAGCATACCTTGAGCGTGTGCGGGATCAATGAAAACAATACCAAAGCGATTGTTGAGGAAATTGATGAACTTCCCTGTGTTGACAGCGTTCAGTTCGATGCACGTAGAAAAACCTTAAAAATCGCCTACGACGCTTCTCATCACAATATCGATGAAATGATCGCCATTGTCGAAAAGCATGGTGCGGCAATAAAAGACAGCTGGTGGTCCCGAACCAGGCTGAGTTGGCAATGGCAGACCGATGAGAATATCAGGGATAACGCTAAACATGAGGCGCACTGCTGCAACAAGATGCCGCCTCATTAGATGAAAGAGAAAATGAGCAACAAAGAACATCGATTAGGTGTCTCGGAAATTAATCTGGTGAGGGGCCAATTGACGTTGGAACCTGTCGATATGACTAGCAGTCTGTTGAGAAATGCAGTTTTAAGCATCCTGTATACCTTGCAACGAATGCCCAGGAAGAGGGCTGACCATTATATTAAGGGGGCATGAATGGAGGAAAAAGACGATCGTTCGACACATTATGACGAGGGTAGTCTCTCTCTGTCAGGTACGGTGATGCTCGGGACTGGGGTGATGATCGGCGCAGGAATATTTGCGCTAACCGGGCAGATGGCAGAGATGACTGGTGCATTATTCCCATTGGCATTCCTCGCGGCCGCGATCATCGTTGGTTTCAGTGCTTACTCATACATCAAAATATCCAATGCCTACCCATCAGCAGGGGGGATCGGCATGTATCTGCATAAGGCCTATGGCGACCGGTTGCCCACTGCGTTTAATGCACTACTTATGTATTTTTCGATGGTCATCGCGCAGAGTTTTCTAGCGCGTACGTTCGGTTCTTACACCATGCAATTATTTGGCGGTGACCCTTCAGGGCAAATGACTCCTATACTCGGCGTCTCCCTAATTCTGGCGGCGTTCATTGTGAACCTGTTGGGTAATCGGTTGATTCAAGGGGTTGCAGGGTTTATCGGCCTACTGAAAATTGGTGGAATTCTAATCTTTGGTCTCGTCGGCATCTGGTTAGCTGATAGCCTGGCAGTGGACTTTGACCATGTAAGCGAGACCGGTTCAGCCAGTAATTTCCTCGGCGCCACAGCGCTGGGGATTCTGGCATTCAAAGGCTTTACCACTATTACCAATAGTGGTTCCGAGGTGATCGATCCACACCGCAATGTTGGTCGCGCCATTGTTATTTCGATTGCTGCCTGTGTCGTTATCTATACATTGGTTGGTTTTGCGGTGGCCAGTAACCTCTCACTCAGGGAGATTATTCAAACTCGAGATTATTCCCTGGCTGCGGCCGCTCGACCTGCACTCGGTGAGTACGGCGTGTGGTTCACCGTTGCGATTGCCATGCTGGCGACGGCGGGAGGGATTCTTGCCAGTATTTTTGCGGTCTCCAGAATGCTGGCGATGCTAACGGAAATGAAGTTGGTGCCCCATAGCCATTTCGGTATGCCGGGTAGCATTCAGAAACATACATTGGTGTACACCGTGGTTCTTGGACTTGTGCTCACCGCGTTCTTTGATCTTTCCCGTATAGCAGCACTTGGCATCATATTCTATCTGGTGATGGATATCGCCATTCACTGGGGTGTTCTGCGCTACTTGTTGGACGATGTTAAAGCCAAAAGCTGGGTCCCCGTTACCGCGATTATATTAGATTCGCTTGCACTAAGCGGGTTCGTTTGGGTGAAGTTGAATTCAGATCCATTTGTGTTGGGTGTGGCCGTTGTCACAATGATGCTAATCGCGATCGGAGAGCAACTATTCCTTGGATCTGAAAAACGAAAGCAAGCTGTGTCCCAAAGTCAGGCGCATGAACATCATCATTAAAAATCATGTGGAGGAAGCCTGCCAGGCACAGAACGGGACTCTAGTGGTTAACTTTTGTTGTTTGGAGAATGGTAATGGATCAAGTTAGCACACTTAAAGCGATCTATATGGGCATCGACACCCACCAGGAACTGGTGGTGTGTATGCGCAGCTATCGTGACTTTTTGAGACTCTAATCGATGAGTCAATCCACAACTGAGAAAAAATTATGCAAATTGAAACCTTAAAAGATGTGCTGCACTGGACCCGGGAATTTCACCAACATCTCAGTCAGTGCTTATCCCATTGCGCAGACAAGAATACGGATGAACGGGCCCGGATGATTCTTGCTTACCTGTCCGATCACGAAAAAAGTCTCACAAAAGTTGTCAATGGCTTCGAAACCTCGGGCGATGAACATGCGCTGAACACCTGGTGTATGGAATATGTGGCAAAGCATCCTATCGTCCGACATGCACATTGCGACGCGCCTTTTGCCGAGCTTGATGCCGCGCAAATCATGGAGGTGATTGTCGATCAGCATCAGCAGGTGATTGAGCTGTATCGCTATCTCGCCTCAAGGGCGGATATCCCCTCTGCCAAGGAGTTGATGGAATCACTCCGGTCGCTGGAGGAACACGAAATGATGCGTATGGTGCAGTCTGCCAACCGGTTCGGGGATATGTAGAGACACTAATTTATTACAGATACACCACCATAAACGGAGGAATAGTCATGACACTTAATGCGTTCAAATTCGGGATAGCCAGCGCGATTACCGCGGCGATACTGTGGCTGGCTTGCAGCCTGTTGGTGATGTTAATGCCCGCCATGATGTTATCCATGTCTGGGGAAATGGTGCATATGCAACTGAATGAGATGGGTTGGCATTTGACATTCACTGGCGTTGTTGTGGGACTGGTGGCTTGGTCAGTGTCAGCGGGTATCGCCGGGTGGTTGCTGGCGGCTATTTACAACCGCTTGCAGTAAGCCGATGGATTATGAGGTGCCATATCAGTGACCATGCCCTTCCGAGTCTTGCCCACGTGCGGTGAGTATCTGGTATTGATCGGAAGATAATTCCGGCAATCGCTGCAGGAACGCTACCATGTTCCAGATACGTTTGTCGTCATGCCCCGGTCCCCAGGCTGGCATGCCCGAGGCCTTGATGCCGTGTTTAATAATCCAGAATTGTCTCTTAATGGCTTCGTCGTCATTATCGGTGTTACCCGCATGGTCGTGTCCATGTTCATCACCCGTTAGTGTTAAATTGGGTGGTGCGGGGTATAGCCCCAGGGTGAAATCAGTTTCGGTTCTGCCCGGCTTCAGATGGCACCCTGCACACATATCATTGTAGTCGGCGCCACCTGCCAGTAACCGCTCCGGTGCGTTTAGGTCGCTAGGAACCTTAATGTCACTGGCGGCGCGTGCGACGGAACGTTCACGCAAGGTTTCCAGCAGCCAGTAGGTCAGCCGATTGTGGGGAACGTCGGCGCCTATTGGATAGAGTCCGGAATACAAAAACGCCAGACCGCCAATGATCGATATCGCTGCTGCGATAAGCAGACATTTACCACAGGTTAGAAATTTGAAAGCGGCCATGACATCTCCATCCGGTTTGAATCTTAGCAATATCGCTCGAAATGATAGACCGTGGGTCGTCAGTGTTTGTGTTCAATCGATTCATCATTCGCGGTGTGTTCTTTCTGTACGCCGTCTTCTTGGTTTGCGTTTTCTGAAGCTTGATTATCTTGGTGCATGTCTTTCATACACTGCTGCATCATGGCCTGCATCACCGGATCATTCATGTCCATCTTGCTGTGATCCATATTTTTCATGGCGGTGCAATCCGGTTTTTCAGCGTCTTTCATATGTTCTTTAGGTTCATGGGCCTGTGCTGAGAAAGCGATGCCCAGTGTGGAGAACACGATGATAGTGGCTAGTGTTTTCATATTCATAAAGGTGTTCCTCATAGGTGTTTAAAAAGTTTCTATATCAACTTGGTGATTGTTAAAACCAGAATCGCAGTCCCGCGACGAATTGGGTGCCTGACGTATCTTGGCCTGCCGCGCGGCGGTAATCGGCTGTGTCGCCATAGGTGTCTGTCCATTCCACACCGATGTAGGGAGAAAATTGACGGCTGAATTCGTAACGCAGGCGCAAGCCCAAGGCGAGATCCGAGAGGCCCGACCCCAATCTATTATCAAGATCATCCTTGCCATACAGATTCAGTTCCGCGCGGGGCTGTAAAATGAGCCGCTGTGTCAGCAGCAACTCGTACTCGGCCTCGGCAGAGAGTGCGGTCCGACCGTCGTCGCCAACATAGGCAGTCACATCCAGCTCAAACCAGTAGGGCGCCAGGCCTTGCATACCAATTGCCAGCCACTGGCGATCCTTACCTTCGTCATATTGGTCAAGTCGAACGCCGAATTGGGTGTCGAAATAGGCGTTGAGCGCATGGCCCCACAACAGCTCGGTAGAACTTTCTTCCAGCGTGCCGTCTGCGATATCACCCTCCGCTTTGATGACAAAGCGGTTGTAGGTGGTGCCATACCAGGCCTGTATATCGTAAACCGTGCTATCGCTGTCTTCCTGATACTCCAGGCGATCGCCCAGAACGGACCAGAAGGCGTGCTCGTCCGCCAGTTTCAGTTGCCGTGGCCCCGGCTGTGCATAGGGGCCTTCGGTCAAGGTGTAACCGTCGGAATAAGCGTGGGGATCGCGGGCATCGGCTGGCGCACTACCACCCTGCATTTGCATATCGCCGTGATCCATTTGCGCCAGGGCCGTATTTACTTGAAGGGCACCGACAATAACAACCAGTGTTGTGAGATATTTCACCGTATTAAGTCTCATGACACCACCACCTCGCGGAACATGCCCGCATCCATATGGAACAGCAAATGACAATGCCAGGCCCAGCGGCCCAGATCATGGGGTGTGGTCAGGTAGCTGATGCGCTGCGCTGGTTGCACGGGAATGGTATGGCGGCGCACTCGCAATTCACCCTGGTCAGTTTCCAGTTCGCTCCACATACCATGTAAGTGCATGGGGTGGGTCATCATGGTGTCATTTTGCAAAATGATTCTAACGCGTTCGTTATGACGCAAGGAGACTGGTGTGCTTTTGCCGAATTCAAGCCCGTCGAAGGACCAGCTATAGCGTTCCATATTGCCGGTAAGGTGTAGTTCCAGCTCTCTTGCGGGCGGGCGGCGGTCATCCAGCACACCATCGATGGATTTCAGGTCGGCCAGCGTCAGCACGCGGTGGCCCTGTGGGCGCAGCCCACGCTGGCTTAAGTTACGCAGGCCAATACCGGGGTCGTCGAGATTGGTACTTGGCGTATCCACCCGTTGGTCAACCGAAGCCCCGTATTCGGTTCGGGCGTGGCGTATGGTAGATGAAGGTTTGGCAAGCGGGTTCTCAGAACCCTGCTGCATGCCGTGCATACTGTGGTCCATGGCCATACCGCCGGACATTTGGGAATGATCCATCTTGGTTTGGCCCATGGAGTCCATTTTCATCATGTCGTGGCCCATGGCGCCACCACCCATTGCTCCCATCATATCCTTCATGGTTAACCACTCGGGGGGATCGGGCTCTGGCACCGGTGCGATCAAGCCCTGTTGCACGGCCAGAGTGCCGCGGGCATAGCCGCTGCGTTCCATGCTCTGGGCGAAGATCGTATAAGCGTCGTCCTGGGGCTCGACCATGACATCGTAGGTTTCGCCGGGGCCAAAGCGGAATTCATCCACAGTGACCGGCTCGACATCCTGGCCATCGGCCTGGATCACCGTTAACTTCAAACCGGGAATGCGAACATCATAAAAGCTGTTGCTGGCGGCATTGATAAACCGCAGCCGTACGCGATCACCGCGCTGGAACAAGCCGCTCCAATTGCCCGCCGGGGTGGTGCCATTCATCAGGAAGGTGAGGGTGGCCGCCGACAGGTCCGCCAGATCGGTCGGGTTCATCCGCATCTGGTTCCACATCTGGCGTTTTTCCAGTGCCGCCTGCAAGCCCAGCTTGGAGACATCGGCTGTGAAATCGAAAAAGGTGGGCTGATTGAAGTTATAGACATCGCTTTGCACTTTCAGCTTGCTGAAGGCGCGCATCGGGTCTTCGTCGGTCCAGTCGGAAAGCTGTACCACGTAATCCTGATCGGCGCGGTGTCTTTCGCCTGCCCGTGGTTCAATGATCAGGGCGCCGTACATGCCCGTGATTTCTTGAAAGCCGGAGTGGCTGTGGTACCAGTAGGTGCCGCTCTGCCGTAGCGTAAAGCGGTAAACAAAGGTTTCCCCCGGTGAAATACCTGGGTAGCTGATTCCCGGTACACCATCCATTTGATAGGGCAGCAGTATGCCGTGCCAGTGAATGGAGGTGGCGACCGGCAAGCGGTTAGTGACGCGGATGGTGACGTCATCGCCTTCACGCAACCGTAGCGTCGGTGCCGGGATGGAGCCGTTGATAGTGGTCGCCATGCGAGTGACGCCAGTGAAGTTGACGGGTGTTTCGGCAATCACCAAATCGATTTCACGGCCGCTGAGCACTGGCGCTGAGTCCAGCGCGGTCGCGCCTTTTGCGGCGGCCTGCAACCAGGACGGTGTGGAGGCCAGCACGCCACCGGCTGCCAGGCCCTGCACGAAGCGGCGGCGACTAAGCTGCCAGGGCTGTTTGGGTCGGGGGAAACCATGGGTCATGAGTCAATCTCTTTTGGGATAAGTGATGGTTGTTCCACGTTCTGACTCCGCATACTAGCGAGCCGAGCCTGTCACCCGCATGACTCCTGGATGACAACCTTGTAATCCTGCAAAATTGTCGCTAGGTGTGATGATTCGAGTTGCCGATTTAGGGTTGATGAATGGCTCTGGGGAGCAGGGTATGAAAAAAGCTTGCGGCTACCCCATAACACTTGCCTTGAGTAGCATCCATATTGCCATGCCAAGCATCATGAGGTTTTCAGTGAGCGATATAAATCCCAAGGGGACGTTACTCTCGCCACCTACACAGGCGCACTTGAGCTCTCTTTTGTCAATGTACACGGCTTTAAATACCGAGACGGCACCGACAATCCCTATGAAAAAGGCAATTGGTATCGATACAAAAGGCAATACTCCGGCTATCATTAGCAAGCCTGCCAGGCCTTCACCATAGGGATACACGTACCCGTAAGGCACCCATTTTTGGGCAAGAAGATCATAGTTAAGAAACATGGTCGAAAAGCTTTCGACATCACGTATTTTCAAATAGGCAAGACCACACATTGAAAAAGCGATGAACCACTCGAAAGTGCGTAAAGACAGCCATTGCCCTTCAACAACCGAAGCCGAACCCGTGGCCATCAGAAAGGTCATAGAAAACAGAGCAATAACGGGCCAGTAAGTTTGTTCATTTTTGTCTTTTGGTTCTTTCCTAAAATACACAAGTAGGTCGTCGTACCCACCGATTCGGTTACCTCCCAGAAAGGTCTGAGGAGTGGTTTCAACATTATGCTTGTGCTTAAAAGCTTCGGTTTCCTCGTGATTTTTAAGGTGATGATCTTCTACCTGGAACCCTTGGGTCTCTAATAAATGTTTCGATTTTAAGCCATAGGGACAGAGATGATCCGTAACCGTCCGGTGAACCCCATACTTAATTCAAGTTTGCAAATTTGATTCGTGTATCTATAGTTCACGGTAGGCACAGGATGTGCTTATTGCAGGGAGGCGTTCTCAGGATGAGAGGACACTACGGAAGGTGGGTATGGCCATGATGGCCGGCCTTCCTGCTATTTTTATTCTGCTTTTGTCGGTGATCAGGGCTTCCAATTGTGGGGTAGCAGCTCACCGATTCTCGATGCCTTCTGGGTCGGCAGCCTCTCCATAATGTCTTTCAAATAGGCCTGCGGATTGAGGTCGTTGATCTTCGCGGACTGGACCAGGGTCATGATATTTGCCGCCCGCTGTCCACTGCGCAGTGATCCCGCAAACAACCAGTTTGAACGCCCGAGCGCCCAAGGCCGGATTTGATTCTCCACCCAGTTGTTGTCGATGGGGATGGCGCCGTCATCGAGATAACGGGTTAAGGCCTCCCAGCGTTTTACGCTGTAGTTGATGGCCTTGGCGGTGCCGCTGCCATCGGGCACCTGCTGTCGTTTGGCAATGAGCCAGTGATGCAATTGGTCGGTGATCGGTTTTGATCGTTCTTGCCGCTGGACTTGTCGCGCTTGCGGCGTCAGTTCAGCCAGCTCCCGCTCAATCCGATACAGGTCTTGGATGTAATTCAGCGCCTGCCCAGCAATCTGGCTCTTATTGGCCACATGCAAATCATGGAACTTGCGCCTTGCATGGGCCCAGCAACCGACTTCGCTGATGCCATTGGCAAAGCCAGCCTTGTAGCCAGCATAGTCATCGCAGACCAACTTGCCTTGCCACTCGGCCAGGAAGTCTCTCGCTGCCTGCCCGGCACGGCCGGGCTGGAAGTCATAGACCACGCCCTGGATGGCCGAGTACCGGGTTGAGGCATAGGCCCAAACATAGGCCTTATGTGTCTGCTTCTTCCCCGGCGCCAGCATCGCCACCGGGGTTTCATCGGCGTGCAAGACGGCTTCTTTGAGCAGGGTCTCTCGTAAAGCGTCGATCAAGGGCTGCAGCTCTACACCACAACGGCCTACCCAATCTGCCAGGGTGGAGCGCGGGATACTGACGCCCGCCCGGGCAAACTGCTGCGCCTGCCGGTGCAGTGGCAGGTGGTCAGCGTATTTGCTGATCAGTACCTGGGCCAGCAAATTGGTGGTGGGGATGCCTTTATCAATAATATGAGGGGCTACCGGCGCCTGCACCAGGCTGTCGCAGTCCCGGCAGCACCACTTGCCCCGGATATGACGCTCGACGCTAAAGATGCCGGGCTGGTAATCCAGCTTCTCGCTGACGTCTTCACCAATGCGGGTCAGGGCGCAGCCGCAGGAACAGTTGGTGTTTTCCGGCTCATGATGGATCTCGGTGCGAGGAAGGTCTTTGGGCAGCGGCTGGCGCTTGGCCCGTTTGCGCACGCGTTGCTCAGCGGCCTTTGGCGAGAGGGCTTCCAGCTCAGCCTCAATGGCGGCGATGTCTTCATCCACCAGCGCATCCAGCAAGGCCAGCTGATGCTTGTCCATCCCTTCGCTGCGCTTGCCAAAGCGATGTCGGCGCAGCAGGGCCAACTCGTGGGTGAGTTTGTCGTTGTGGGTAGAGAGCGTGGTGTTGGCCGATGCTAGCTCATTGTTAGCAGACACAAGCTGATCATTGTTTGCCTGCAGTTGCAGCACCATTGCCCGAAGCTGTTCAGGAGTGAGGTGTTGGAGGTCGGCAGGCTTAAGCTGAGTCATACAGCGATGTTGCCAGAACGTGGCGCCGCCTGCGATGACGATTCTGTAAATGGACTAAGGTGGGTAACTATGCTGCGCGAGCGCAGCATACCTAACGGGATTTACAGTACCGAGATGGTTGCCGCGCCACCGGCGCGCTGCCAGGGCAAGCCGGTGATCAGCGCCCGGAACTGCTCCTCATCCAAGGCAACCGCGCCCCCTTCGCGCAGATTGCTCCAGATAAACTTGCCGCGGTGTAATCGACGCGCCGCTAGCCAAAGGCCAAAGCCATCGTGCACCAACACCTTCATCCGGTTGGCGCGCTTGTTGGCAAAGAGGTAGGCGCAGTGGGGCCGGGCTTCGCCAAAGCTCTGCACCACACGTGCCAGCGTGGTATCCGGCCCGGCGCGCATATCCAGGGGCTCACGGGCTAACCAGATCTCATCAATGCGGATCATGAGGATTTGAGCCAGGCCGCAAGATGATCCAAACGCGCCATGGGCCAGTGGAGTGTCACTGTGCCCATGGCGCTGGCTATCTCCACCCGCAGTGTTTCCGCTACTGCGGTGACCCCTTTATCAGATCCCATTGATAGCGGTGCCACTCTAATGAAGTCGGTGTTCTCCGGAGCAGCCTGCCCCAACTGCTTGCGCCAGTTATGAACCAGGTTGGCATTGATCTCGAACTCGCGAGCGACACCGGCTATCGAGGCGCCGGGCACGAAGCTGGCTGTTACGACCTGTTGCTTAAACTGCCGGGAGTGACGGCGGCGATGCCGCTTAACCGGGGGAGGAAGTAACCCTTGTGTATCCATAGCTAAGTGTCCACTTAAAATAAGTGGACACTATGATTGCGGATGAGCGCACGAAATAGCAGGTGAGTTCACCGGACGGTTACGATGATCCTCCATCACCATCCGGTACAGTTCAGCTGTCTTGGTGCCTGACATCGGTGTTCCCTCCTTTATATGACTGATATGACTGAATGAACAGCGCTTGAGGTGTCCTTCTGATGATGATAGTAGTAGGCTCCTGTCTTAAACATGACCATAGGATTACATATATGTAATCCTATGGTCATGTTTCTGTTGGGAAGAGGCAGATAGTCTTGAAGGAAACCCGGCATATATTGATAGTAGGAGCGGTGAAGCGATGCGGCTATTGGTGGTCGAAGACGAAATCAAAACTGGCGATTATTTACAGCAGGGACTGACCGAGGCGGGCTTTCTGGTCACGTTGGCACGTAACGGCCTTGATGGCCATCATTTGGCAATGACAGAGACCTTTGATTTGCTGGTGCTGGACGTCATGCTGCCGGACGTCGACGGCTGGCGGATCGTGCAGTCGTTGCGCGAGGCTGGCCGTCAGACGCCAGTGCTGTTCCTGACCGCCCGCGACAGCGTGGATGACCGCGTAAAGGGTCTGGAGCTGGGTGCTGACGATTACCTGGTCAAGCCCTTCGCCTTTGCCGAGCTGCTGGCCCGGGTGCGCACTCTGTTACGCCGCAGTACGGTGCCGGTGATGACCGATCAGATCAAAGTTGCCGACCTCACCCTGGATTTACCGCGTCACCGGGCCACGCGCGCCGGCCGCAAGATCAATCTCAGCCACAAGGAGTTTTGTTTGCTGGAGCTGTTGGTCCGGCGACAGGGCGAAGTACTGCCGCGCTCCTTGATCGCCTCCCAGGTGTGGGACATGAACTTCGATTCCGACACCAATGTCATTGACGTGGCCATACGGCGCCTAAGGGCAAAAATCGATGACGATTATGAACCCAAGCTGATTCACACTGTGCGCGGCTTGGGTTACAAGCTGGAGGTCGAGGACGACCATGACGAAAGTTAGTCTCGCCCGGAGACGACCACTGTCACTCAACAGCCGGGTGATGCTGTTTGTCGCGATGGCTATCGGTTTCAGTTTACTGATGATCGGTTATCTTGTGCTGAATGAAGTAGAGCGCCATTTTGCTGAACAGGATGCCGACGAGTTGGTGGTGATTACTCGTGCTGTTGAAGACGCTCTACAATCGGCGAAAGATCAGGACTCGGCACCGGAGGGCGCCCTTGCGCGAGCTGTTTCTGGTCACCATGGTGTCTACTTTCAAGTGTGGGATGATGCGGGACGTTTGGTCTATGGTCCTGAGGAGGGTGGACCTTCGCCACAAGAAAACACCTATTCTCCTGTGAGCCGTATTCAGGTAGACAATCTTTATACCTGGCAAACTGATGGCAAAACCTACCGTGGCACTATCACGCATACCCGCATTGAAGACCAGAATTATCGCATCGTTGCTGCTATCGATATGGATTTCCATATCCACTTTCTGGAAAATTTTCGGCGCAGTTTGTGGATGATTATGGTGCTGGCAGGCGCGGTGACTCTCTTGGCGGCCTGGTATGGCGTGCACCAGGGGCACGCGCCCTTGCGCGAGCTGAGTGCGACAATGAGTGATATTCAGGCGGATCGCCTTCATGTGCGTCTAGACCCTAACACCGTTCCCCGGGAACTGCAAAACCTTGTCTGTTCCTTTAATCATATGATTGGCCGCTTGGAAGACAGCTTCGTTCGACTATCCTATTTCTCCGCCGATATTGCCCATGAATTGCGCACGCCTTTGACCAACCTGATCACCCAGACCCAGGTGGGTTTGGGTAAGTCCAGAAGCCTGGAAGAATATCGCGAACTGCTCTACTCGAATCTTGAAGAACAGGAGCGCCTGACCAAAATGGTCAACGACATGCTCTGGCTGGCCCAGAGCGAACACGGCCTGCTCAAGCCTGTCTGGGAACCGCTGGATCTGGCTCGGGAAGTGCGCGAGCTGTTCGATTTTTTCGAGGCCCTGGCGGAGGAAAAGCACATCCAATTGGTGTTGGAAGGAAAGGCACCGATTATACAAGGTGACCGCGCTATGCTGCGTCGCGCATTGTCCAATCTGCTGTCCAATGCAATACGCCACACACCAGTGGGAAGAAGTGTGCTGATCCGTCTGGATTCATCGGGCGAGGGTAGGGCGTTACTCAGCGTACAGAATCCGGGGCCAGAAATTCCAGCCGAGCATTTGCTCAGGATTTTCGACCGGTTTTACCGGGTCGATCCTTCCCGGCAACGCCAAAGCGAAGGTGCTGGCTTGGGGCTGGCTATCGTCAAGTCCATAGTCGAGGCCCATGAAGGAAACATCGCGGTGATCTCCGAACGCGGCGTCACGCGCTTCACGATCAGTTTACCCAGCATGGCTGATGTAGAGGTGAGTGCTACGGGAGAAAGTGATGAGTCAATTGACCATCGGTAAACTGGCACAAGCAGCTCGGGTCAGTGTCGAAACTATTCGTTATTACGAACGCCTCGGGCTTATCGAACAGCCGCTAAAGCCAGCTTAAGGATACCGCACCAACCCAAAAGCCACTCTGAAGCGGGTCTTCTTCATGAAATGAGCCCAAGAGCTAGGATCCACTTTGTAAGAAATCGATAATCTGTTGGCGCCTAGAGAATCGCATTGTCCGGGGTCGCCGTGAAGATCAGGATGATCATGCTGGTGTATCTCAACCAGTCCAATGTACAAACGCAAGAGGAGTGCGATGCGTGAGGTTGCTCCGACAGAAGATACGCACCGTAATGCCATTCTGCACGGCCCCGGACTGCGGGTACGACTGGTTATGAGAGCAGCTCAATGGAGGCAGAAGGATATCCCGTGTGCCGACAGGAGCCGTGTTGTCAGGAATGCCAACAAACCAGTCACACACTTGACTCTATAGCTACCATAGGCATTAGAATTGAGATTAATTATCATTAGCAACAAGCCAAGTAGAGATCTCGTTAATGCAGGCGCACTGGATATACCGTTTTATAAGCCCGAAGCAATTTGTTTTGAATGTCTCAGTACTGCTGCTGGGCTTATCGTGTTTGCTTCCAGCGACCAGTCAGGCCGAGATGAGTGATGACGGCTCGGCTCAGATGCGTCAATTGGCACAGCTGGCCGAATACATTGCTGTGGATTACGTGGAAGCCGTCAAAGATGGCCATGTGGTCAATGACGGTGAATATCAGGAAATGCTGGAGTTCTCCCAGCTCATTGTGACGAATATTTCTGAGATTCAGGATAAATCAGCCGACGCTGGCGACCTGACAGATCAGGCCAAGGCTTTACAGGAAGCCATCCAGAACAAACAGGCTATTGAAACAATTCGGCAAATGAGCGGCAGCCTGCGGGGTACGTTGTTGGCACTGATGCCTCAGTCGTCCTTACCGGATCGCCTGTTGTCCAAAGCTACTGTCAAAGGGTTGTATGAGAGCCAATGCGCTTCTTGCCATGGCGCAGCCGGTGGGGGCGATGGTGTGATGGCCGCACAGCTGGAGCCCGCTCCAACCGATTTCACCAGCAAAGAGCGAGCCTTGAATCGGTCTCTTCTGGGCCTGTACGACGCTATATCCAATGGCATAGACGATACCGCAATGCCGGCATTTACCCAACTGACGGAAGAGCAACGCTGGTCGCTGGCGTTCCACGTCGGCGGATTGGCATTTCAATCCGGCTCTGAGGTTACAGGCGAGCCACCTGGCGTCACCTTGTCACAGATGGTTAACCACACGCCGGCGCAACTCGCTGCAGAACACCCGGATATGACGCAGAAGGGGATCGAACGGCTGCGCGCAAAGCCAGAACTGTTATTCCAGGAATCGACCAATCCTCTGAAAATCACCCGCGACCAACTGCTGCTAGCACAAGAGGCACACCAGCGCGGCGATTATCAGACAGCACAAGCACTGGCGGTCAGCGCTTATCTGGATGGCTTTGAATTGGTCGAAAACAGCCTGGATGCGCAGGATAAAGCACTCCGCCAGACGCTCGAAGCCGATATGATGGCGATAAGGCAATTATTGAAGCAGGCTCAGTCCCCGGGTGAGGTGGAAAGCGCTGTGAGCCGGACGCTGGCAAGGTTGGATGATGCGGATCGATTGCTTTCGGAATCTACCTTGTCCAATGCGACCCTGTTCAGTGCCAGCTTGGTTATTCTGTTGCGGGAGGGGCTCGAAGCCCTGCTCGTGGTGATTGCCCTGGTGACTGTGCTGGTGCGAACCGGTCGGCGTGACGGACTTCGGTATGTGCATTTGGGTTGGGTAACGGCATTGGTGGCCGGTGTTGCGACCTGGGCTGCCGCACAGTCACTGGTCAGTATCAGCGGCGCCAGCCGCGAAGTCATGGAAGGGGTTGCGGCCCTTTTGGCGGCGGTCGTGTTGCTCTATGTCGGCATCTGGATGCACAGTAAAACCCATGCTGCCCAGTGGCAGGCCTATATCCAGCAGCACATCAACTCCCACCTGACTGCGGGTACCCTGTGGGGTCTTGCGCTGCTGGCATTTATTGCGGTTTATCGTGAAGTCTTTGAAACGGTCTTGTTTTATCAGGCGCTGCTGACCCAGGCTGCAGCCGCTCAATATTCATCCGTATTCAGCGGCTTTGTAGCCGGTACTGCTTTCTTGGCCGTATTGGCCTGGTTGCTGGTGCGTTACTCAGTGAAATTACCCATTGCCAGATTCTTTTCCGTCACCACCTACCTGTTGCTGGCCCTGGCGTTTGTCCTCATGGGTAAGGCGATGTCGGCACTTCAGGAAGCGGATCTTATCGGTATTACCCCATTGCCTGTCAGTTTTGAATTCGATTGGGTCGGCGTCAAATCCACCTGGCAGGGGATCATGGCGCAATTGTCGGTACTGGTGGTTTTCCTGGTCTTTCTGGGGCTGGCGAGAAGGCAGCGGAAAAATGCCCCTGTTGCAGAACGTTCAGGAGAGTTTTTGGAACCGGGTGTCAGCCGCTCGAAACCGGAGTAGCCGACAAATTCCGCAATATGCCGCACTGCTCCACTGTCCGACGGTTTGAACAGCTGCGGCGCAGCATTCTCAGTTGCTCGTTCAGCCTGGTGAGTTCCTGGATACGCGCCTCTACCTGCTCGATATGCCTATCCATCATCCGATTCACGTCACCACATTGTGCGCCGGGGGAACGGCTTAATCCCAATAATTGCCGGATCTCCGGCAAACTGAGATCCAGGCTGCGGCAGTGTTTGATGAACAGCAATTGCTCAACGGCAGCTTCATCGTACAGGCGAAAATTGCCTTCACTCCGTTCAGCAGAGGCAATCAAATGTTCCTTTTCATAATGCCGGATGGTTTGCACGGAGCAGCCAGTCACTTTCGACAGTTCGCCGATTTTCATTTATTCAATCTCCGTGCTTGACTCTATGCTTACTATAGAGTCTAAAGTGCACACCATGGATAGAGCAAGGGCTTTTTATGACAAACACATGCCGCGACAATTGTCATAGTGACGCGATGAAGAACACTCCCCAGACTGCTGAAGTACACGATGCTACTCATGGCGGCTTTGTCAGTGAGTATCTTGTCCCCAAGATGGACTGCCCTTCTGAAGAAGGCATGATCCGTATGGCGTTGGACAGTGTGGAACCTAAAGTCGTACTGGAATTCGATACCCCCAAGCGCAAAGTGCGTGTCTTTCATGGAGACAACGCTGACGCCATTGAGGAGCGAATGCGCGCACTCGGCTTGGGTGCGACGTTGGAAAGCACAATGCCTGTCGCCAGAGATGACCTCGCCCGAGCACAGGCGTCCGCAAAACAGGAGGCACAAACAGAAGCTGGCATTCTCAAGTGGCTACTTGCCATCAACGGCATCATGTTCGTCATTGAAATCACTGTCGGCTGGTGGGCGCAATCCACTGGCTTGATCGCGGATTCGTTGGACATGTTTGCGGATGCCGCCGTTTACGGCGTGGCGCTGTATGCCGTAGGGCACAGTGTGCGGGTGAAGCTGCGCGCAGCCCATTTTTCCGGCTGGCTTCAGATCATTCTTGCCCTAGGCGCTTTGGGCGAGGTGGTAAGGCGATTAGTATTTGGTAGTGAACCGGTTTCCACTTTGATGATGAGCTTCGGGCTTGTTGCCTTGGCGGCCAATGTGACCTGTCTGCTGTTGATTGCCAGGAGCCGGGATAGCGGCGCACATATGAAAGCCAGTTGGATATTCTCTGCCAATGACGTAATTGCGAATCTAGGTGTCATCCTAGCCGGTGGATTGGTAGCCTGGACTGGCTCACGTTATCCCGACTTGGTGATTGGCCTGATCATCGGTTTGATTGTGCTGAATGGTGCACGCCGTATTTTGCAGCTCAAGTCCTGAATAAGAAAAGGTGATGAAGAGTCCACGATCCACCTATATTCCTGCTTTGAAGTATCATGCTCTAACCCGTTATTACGACTGGGTGGCTTCCTTGACTACGCGAGAGAAAATTTTCAAAACGGCGTTGGTCAATCAAGCTGCTCCGTTAGCGGGGAAACACTTACTGGATGTGGGCTGCGGCACGGGAACCCTAACTCAAATGTTTGCCGAAAGAGAACCGTCGCTGACTATTACTGGTCTGGATGCAGACTCTGGAGCACTCGAACTAGCCAAAACCAAGTTTGCTTCAATGGATCAGCGTGTGAGTTTGTGGCAGGGTTTCGCACAAGATATGCCCTTCGAAACAGCGACTTTTGACGTTGCAGTGTCGAGCTTGTTTTTTCACCACTTGACACGACTGCAGAAGCTCGATGTCTTAAAGCAAATCCATCGGGTCCTTAAACCTGGTGGCAGTTTACTCGTTGCTGATTGGGGAAAGCCTTCGTCATCGATTCAGCGAATGCTATTTCTGCTGGTTCAGTGTCTTGATGGTTTTGAAACGACACGAGATAGTGTTCACGGTATGCTGCCCTATTTGATCGACGAAGCCGGATTTGTAAAAGCTGAGAGTAATGGCTGCGTGTCAACTCTCTTGGGAACCATCCATTTGATGAGTGCAAAGGCATAAAATGAAGTGGGACATTAAGAAATTCGTCGGTTTTCTGATTCTGGACAATTACTTTAAACCTAATGGTATTGAGAAGCGAGCTTCGTGATCCGACGAATCACGATTTACCTGTTGTTAGCTTTGATTGCTCTGCAGTCAGTGGCTGCTATGCCGGATACGTATAAACTTTATCAATCCGGTACAGAGCTCCTGCCAGCTGCGCATAAATATTTGGATGCGGACACGAATTTTGATGGAAGGCTCGGAAAGCAAATGCCGGACAAGCAGCTCCCCTATGACTGCTATCAGTGTAGTTGTTGTCACGCGCACTGCTGCTTTTTGGCACCCAGTAGTATTTCTCCGATGGAGGCTTCGCTACTTGGAAGTGTCATAACGCTTTATCAAAACTTTAAACCTCCTGTTATTCCGGCTTCCCTTTATCGCCCTCCTATTGGCTGATCCTGGCCTTTAAGAAACTCAAAGACATCACGGCCATGGTCATTGTGTTGAGCCGCTATATTTCTAGAACTAAGGATTCATTTCATGTTACCCAATTACAGCGCGTCTGTTTATGGCGCTAGCAAACCGTGGTCACGCAGGTACCCTGGTTTTTTATTCAGTTTATTTATTTTCTTTTTTGTCCAGGGTGCCTGGGCCGCTTCCACGGATACATCCATTACGTTAAATAGCGCCATCGAGCGTTTAATAGCTCAAAACCCTTCCTTGAAAATTTTTCCCTATCGCTATGCCGCCCTTCAGGGGCAGGCAGAGACGGCCGGGTTAAGGCCGGCGTATGAGTTGGGTTTTGAGGCTGAAAATGTCGGCGGTACCGGAGATTTTAGCGGCGCAGGTGGTGCTGAGCTGACCATTGCCCTGTCTTCGGTCATCGAAATGGGGAATAAGCGCGTGGCTCGACAAGGCGTTGTCTCCCACAGTCGGTCAGTGCTCGATGCCAGCCGACAGGTGGAATCCCTGGCCTTATTAGGCGAAGTCACCCGTCGCTATGTCGATGTGCTGGCCGCACAGGAGCAGGTTACCCTGGCTGCCGAGGCTGCTCAATTGGCAAACGAGAGCTTACGCATTGTGAAAAAGCGGGCTACGGCGGGGGCGACTCCCGAGGCGGAAGTCAAACGGGCACAGGCCGCTGCCGAGCAAGCGAAGCTCGCTTTCCTTTCGGAGCAGCAACGGCTGGCTTATTTGAAAGTGTCGTTGTCTGCTCTATGGGGAGTGACTACACCTGACTTTGCCAAGGTGCAAGGTGATCTATTCCAGTTTGGCGAGGACGTCGCCTTTGAGATGCTATACGCCAAAGTGGAAAAAAATCCGGCGATCGAAATATTCGCGGCAGAGTCCCGCCTCAAAGAAGCTGAATTACGCCTTGCCCAAACCCAATCCAGCGCCGATATCAGTTGGTCAGTGGGGGTTCGTCGAATACAGGAAACCGATGATACCGCACTGGTGGCTGGCTTCAGCATGCCGTTGTTTTCCGGCCAACGAAATACCGGCGCTGTGTCGACTGCGCTGGCCGAAAAAAATCAGGTGTTGGCACAACGTGACGTAATGCTGCTGGATTTACACACTCAGCTGTTCCGCGCCTATCACAACCGCAAACAAGCCATTGTCGCGGTAAAAGCACTGCGTACCGCCATCATTCCCGCCCTTGAGCAGGCCCTGGTAGACACTCAGGTGGCCTATCAACGCGGCCGCTACGGGTATCTCGACTATGTCAGCGCGCGGCAGGAATTATTGAGCGCCAGGCGTACCCAGATCGAAGCGGCGGCAGCCGCTTTAACCTATGGCGCAGAAATTGAGCAACTAACAGCAGAGCCCCTGGCCTTGACTCAGTATGGCGAAGACAACACATTTTCAGGATCATCACGATGAAATCAAGAACACATATTAACAAACCCATCCCCCATCTTCTTGGCTGTTGCTTCCTAATCGCACTGCTATCCGGACATGCTCTTGCCGAAACAGGTCGCGGAGAGGAAGCAGAGCACGGCGAAGAAGGCCACATTGAACTGACTCAGCAGCAGATACAACATTCGGGCATTACGCTGGCAACCGTGACTTCTGGCACCATCCGCGATGTATTGCCGGTATACGGCGTCGTCGCCACCAACGCAGAACGCGTACAATCAGTGACCGCACGCTTTGACGGTGTTATTCGGGAAGTTAAAAAAAGTGTTGGTGATCCGGTTCGTAAGGGCGAAACCCTGTTGACCGTAGAAGCCAACGAAAGCCTGAAAACCTATTCGATAGTTTCGTCACTCAATGGCGTTATTACACAGCGCAACGCTAACCCTGGCGAACAAACCAGCGATGCCCCCCTATTGGAGGTGAAGGATTTTTCCACGGTCTGGGTAGAGCTGTCGATTTTTCCAAAGGATGTTGCTCAGGTTCAATCAGGGCAGAAAGTTCGCATTCTCAGCCTCGATTCGAGCCAAACCGCAGAGGGAAATATCATCTATATTGCGCCACTTGGCCAAGGTAGCAATCAGGCCATTACGGCGCGCGTTTTGATCGACAACCCAAACGGCACCTGGAAACCGGGTCTGTTTGTCAACGCACAAATCACCCGCGCCGAAATTAATACTCCCGTGGTGATTCGCAACGAAGCCCTGCAAATCGTCGACGACAATCCCGTTGTTTTTGTTCGGGGAAAGGAGGGTTTTGAGGCACGCACGGTAACCTTGGGACGCACCGACGGCGAGCTAAGCGAAGTAGTGTCCGGCCTGTCCGCAGATGAAGTGTATGTCAGCAACAACAGTTTTATTTTGAAAGCGGAATTGGGTAAAGGGGAGGTTGGCGATGATGATTAATCACTTCCTGAAAGACATTCTGCATACCATCGGCCGGAACAGCATTTTCATTGCCGCTCATCGAAGGAGTGTCTGATGATCGATAAACTGATTCAATTTTCCATCGCACGCCGTTGGCTGGTGATGTTTCTGGTGCTGGTAACTGGTGCCCTGGGTGTCTGGAACTATCAGCACCTACCCATCGACGCGGTACCCGATATCACCAATGTCCAGGTGCAAATCAATACCGAAGCTCCCGGCTACTCACCGCTGGAAGTGGAGCAACGCATTACGTACTTGGTGGAACTGGCGATCACAGGGCTGCCCCACGTGGAGAGTACACGTTCGGTATCACGCTATGCTCTGTCCCAAGTGACCGTGGTGTTTGAAAAAGGCACGGACATTTACTTTGCCCGCAATCTTATCAACGAGCGCTTGCAGCAGGCAAAAAGCGAGATGCCTTCAGGAATCGGTCCGGTGATGGGGCCCGTTGCCACAGGACTCGGTGAAATCTTTCACTATGCAGTGCATGCGAAACCGGGCGCCTTGCAAGAAAATGGTGAGCCCTATGATGCGACGGCCTTACGTACCTTGCAGGATTGGGTGATCCGTCCGCAGTTACGCCTGGTTCCCGGCGTCACCGAAGTCAATACCATTGGCGGCTTCGAGAAGCAGTTCCACATCACGCCGGAACCTTCAAGACTGCTGGCCTACCAGCTCAGCTTTGATGATTTAGTAGCGGCACTGGAGAAAAACAACGCTAATATCGGTGCTGGCTATATTGAAAAAAATGGTGAGCAATATTTAATCCGCGCCCCCGGACAGGTGGCTGACATCCCTGCGATCGAAAAAATCATCGTCGCTCGTCGAGCCGGGTTACCCATTACCGTGGCTGATGTGGCCGAGGTCGGATTCGGCAAAGAGTTGCGCACAGGTGCCGCTACTCGCGATGGTGAGGAGACTGTATTGGGTACCGCCGTCATGCTGCTGGGAGGTAATAGTCGGACGGTTTCCCAGGATGTGTCGGCCAAGTTGTTGGAGATCAATAAGACGCTGCCCGAGGGCGTGATTGCCGAACCGGTTTATAACCGTACGGTACTGGTCGATAAAACCATTGCCACGGTGCAGGCCAACCTGGCCGAAGGTGCGGTATTGGTTGTCGTCGTGCTCCTGATCATGCTCGGCAACGTCCGGGCGGCCTTACTCACCGCAATGGTGATTCCATTGTCGATGTTGATGTTGATGACGGGCATGGTGCAAACCAAGGTCAGCGCCAATCTGATGAGTTTGGGCGCACTCGATTTTGGCTTGATTGTGGATGGTGCGGTGATCATTGTCGAAAACTGTATCATGCGCTTGGCTGGGCGACAGCATCATCTTGGGCGCACCTTAAAACTGGATGAGCGTTTTCAAACGGTGTTTGCGGCCACCCGCGAGGTTTTTGCGCCGAGTTTGATCAGCGTGTTAGTGGTGATTCTGGTGAACTTACCCATCCTGGCTTTGACGGGCGTGGAAGGCAAAATGTTTACGCCCATGGCTATGGCGGTGATCATGGCCTTGCTGTCTGCGTTGGTGCTGTCACTCACCTTCGTCCCTGCCGCCGTGGCGCTGTTTATGACGGGGCATATCGAGGAGAAGGACAATTTTATTGTTCGCCACTCCAAACGGTTTTACGCCCCGGTTTTGGCGTGGGCGCTAAAGTTTCGCGTTCTCGTATTGTCTGCGGCCCTGATCTTTGTGGTTTTGGTCGGCGCACTGGCCACGCGGATGGGGACGGAATTTATCCCTAATCTGGATGAGGGCGATATTGCCGTCCAGGCACTGCGAATACCCGGCACCAGTCTCACTCAATCCCTGGATATGCAGTTTCAACTGGAAAAAGCGGTTCTGGAAATCCCTGAAGTCAAAACCTACTTCGCGCGCGTCGGCACGGCCGAAGTTGCCAGTGACCCCATGGGGCCCAACATTTCCGATGGCTATGTCATGCTCAGGGATCGCAGTGAATGGCCCGATCCTGATAAAACCAAAGCGCAGCTGTTGGAAGAAATTGGTGAGAAACTGACGTTGTTGCCGGGAAATGCCTATGAGATCAGCCAGCCGATCCAACTGCGCTTCAATGAATTGATTTCTGGTGTGCGATCAGACCTCGGGATCAAGGTGTTCGGCGATGATTTGGACCAGCTGCTTAAATCGGGCAGCGAAATCGCGGCGGTATTGACTGGCATCGAGGGCGCCGAAGGTGTCAAGGTCGAACAGGTATCCGGTTTGCCTATTCTGTCCATTAATGCTGATCGTTCAGCTATGTATCGTTATGGCTTGAATGTAGCCGATGTGCAGGACGTAGTCGCCGCCGCCACGGGCGGTGAGGAGGCTGGCCTGATCTTTGAAGGCGATCAACGTTTCTCGATAGTGGTGCGAGTGGCCGAGCGCATAAGGGGCGACTTACAAGCGTTGGAGCGTTTGCCGATACCACTACCAGACGGCGGCTACGTGCCACTGCGGGAAGTGGCTAGTCTCACGCTGGCCCCTGGACCTAATCAGATCTCTCGTGAAAACGGCAAGCGGCGGTTGGTAGTCAGCGCCAATGTTCGCGGTCGTGATTTGGGTGGCTTTGTGGCCGAAGTTCAGGACAAAGTTGCGCAACAGGTGAAATTGCCTCCCGGCTATTGGCTGGAGTACGGCGGTACTTTTGAGCAACTGCAATCGGCCTCGCAGCGGTTGAGCCTGCTTGTCCCCGTCACTTTGGTGATGATTTTTGCATTGCTGATGATGACCTTTGGTTCGGCAAAAGATGCGGCATTAGTCTTCAGTGGCGTACCGCTGGCGCTGACTGGTGGCGTTATCGCCTTGTGGTTGCGAGATATCCCTTTATCCATCACCGCTGGCGTTGGGTTTATTACTTTGTGCGGTGTATCGGTGCTGACGGGGGTCATGATGGTGTCGGCATTTCGGGATGAGCTCAGTCGCGGAGAATCAGTCGAGCAGGCGATTCTGGGCGGCGCCATGTTGAGATTGCGGCCGATATTGATGGTCGCTCTGGTGGCCGCATTAGGTTTCCTGCCGATGGCACTCAATACCAGTACTGGAGCCGAAGTCCAGAGGCCACTGGCCACGGTCGTTATCGGCGGCATTATCTCTTCCACGTTACTTACGCTATTGGTGCTTCCCGGACTGTATCGACTGGCCTGGCGAAGGCCAAAAGCGATTGATGACAATGGCGACACGATAGCTCAGTAACGCCTTCTGGATTGCGGCATAGAACCCTTTGTCGCGATCCCTCTGATAGCAAAAACGACACTTTTTGGGAGTATTTACATGAAACAAATTACCGCGTTTATTCACCATGTTCGATCAGCCGATGTCATTGAAGCACTGCGTGACGCAGGCTACAAAAACATATCGCTGCTCGACATCAAGGGGACCTTAAAGCCTTTAGGCGAGCAGGAGCTGGCGTATTCGTCCGAAGCTGGTGTGGTTATCTCGGAAGTGCAGTTATCACTGGTTTGTGAGGACAACCAGGTGGAAGAGGTGACATCCATCATTCGCAAAACCGGGAAAATCGGACCCAACATATCCGGTTGGGTATACGTCACCCCTGTCGAGCAAGCGTTGCCTATTGGAGGAAAAGAAAATTAACTTCATGGCGAACTCCAACCGGACAACCACCTTTTGTGGTTGGCTAGGTCTTTCCGGTTTGATATTACTGATGGATCAGGCAAGTAAGTGTGCCGTTGAGCGTACGATAGAGTACGCTGAGCGAGTGGAGATTAACTCAGTTCTTAATATCGTGCACAGGATGAACCCTGGCGCTGCATTCAGCTTGCTAGCTGATGCTGGTGGCTGGCAACGCTATTTCTTTATTGCATTAGCATCTGGCGTATCAGTTTGGTTGGTTTGGACAATGCGGCAGTGTCCAAACCGGCTTGAAGCGGCGAGCTATTCGTTGGTGCTTGGTGGTGCATTGGGCAACATGGTTGATCGTGTATGGCGAGGATCGGTAGTGGACTTTCTTGATTTTCACTGGAGCAATTCTCATTGGCCAGCATTCAATCTGGCTGATACAGCGATATTCATAGGGGTATGTATTTTGATTGTTGGTACCATAGGCCGTAGAAATGATCCAGCCCATGATGGGTGAGATAGCAGCAACCGTAATAACAACGAAGAAATGAGGTAAGTAGGAACACGTTCCATCATGAAATAGTGGAGCGTGTGGTTTCATCTATTAACTTCGAAATAGTCTCCGCTCTCGCCGGTGCTTGCGGAGAACATCTCTCTTAACCGTGCCCATAGGTGTGGGCATCCTTGTGCATGTGGTCCGGGTGCTCGAATTCCAGTGTTGAATGACTAATGTTGAATTCCTGCGCCAGAGCCTGTTTTATCCTGTATTTGATATTCTCAAGCTGATCCCATGCACTTTCCTCGATAATCACATGGGCCTCCAGCGAGGCATCGTGTTCGCCCATCTGCCAAAAATGCACGTGATGAAGATCGATAACGCCTTCGATGTTGGACAGGGCAACAATGACGGCATCGGTATCGATATCCACCGGGCTGCCCAGCATGAGGGTTCTGATAGTACCGCCGATTTCTGTCAGACCCAGGTAGAGAATGTAGCCCGCGATGCCGATGGTGATGGCAGGATCAACCCAGCGCATGTCGTAGAGTAAAATAAGGGTCCCGCCAATGACCACGGCGACCGACGCGAGCGCATCCGACAGATTGTGAAGAAACAGTGCGCGGATGTTGACGCTGTCTTTTTGCATCGAATAGGTGAGCAACGCTGTCAATGCGTCCACGGCCAAGGCGATACCACCCAGCCAGACGACCCACCAGCCCTTTACCTCTGGAGGATCGATTATCCGCATGCCACCTTCGTAAACCAGGTAGAACCCGATAATGATCAAGGTAGTGTAGTTGATGAGGGCTGCAACGATTTCAATGCGCCCGTAGCCAAAGGTCATCCTTGCGTCAGCCGGGCGGCGCGCAATTTTTTGCGCCAAGAACGCGATGACGAGTGAGGCCATGTCAGAGAAGTTATGCAAGGCGTCCGCGATAAGGGCGAGACTGCCGGCAAAGATACCTCCCCCAATCTGAGCCAGGGTCAGGATCCCGTTCGCCCAGATGGCGATGGCAACGCGTTTATCCTTGGTCTCGGGGGGCATATGCACATGGTCGTGACTCATTGGGTTAACCTAGTTGGTGGCTATTTATAAAGAGGCATCTGCTGTATTCAGCTTACTCTGTGCCTGGTCGCCTGTACCTTGGCGATTTTGTGGATTTTGGGCCATTGTTTACTCATCCTTTTTGACAGCTTTCAGGAATTCCGCAAGGCTGTCTTCGGCCGCTTTTTTGTTCGGGAATGGCCCGATATTTTGACCTTCACGGGTTAAAAAATACCAGTCACTGTTGATGGCGTGGATGCGATGTGTTCGAAAGTGTGGAGCTTCCTTCGGGTCATCTTTTCGTTGCTTGGGTGGATTGTTCATAGTCTTTCCAGGATATAAACCGCAATAAAAGAACGTTGAAAAAATCATGGGGAGATTCCTCCCCATGGTAGGGCTTTGCTTAACTATCAGTGTCGTGCTTAATGTCGCCTGTGGGCGTGGAGTTACTCGCACTTCTGCCATGCAGCAACGCATAGAGCACAGGGAGTACAAACAACGTCAACAGGGTGGACGAGATAATCCCGCCGATCACCACGGTCGCCAGAGGACGCTGGACTTCGGCGCCGGTGCCGGTATTGAGGGCCATGGGCACAAAGCCGAGGCTTGCTACCAGGGCAGTCATCAATACCGGCCGTAAGCGGATCAGGGCGCCTTCGACAATGGCCTTCATCAGGTCACCCTGCTCGTGCCACAGATCGCGGATAAAGGCGATCATCACCAGACCGTTCAGCACCGCCACCCCGGAGAGGGCGATAAAGCCAACACCCGCCGAGATGGACAGGGGCATGTCTCGCAGCCACAGGGACAGAACCCCGCCGGTAAGGGCCAGTGGCACGCCGGTGAAGATGATCAGGGCATCCTTGAGGGAGCCGAAGGCCATCACTAATAGTGCGAGGATGATGGCGAGTGTCACGGGCACCACGATGGCAAGCCGCTGACTGGCGGACTGCAGTTGCTCGAAGGTACCGCCGTAATCGAGCCAGTATCCGGGAGGTAGGTCCACGTCGTCCGCAATGCGCGCCTGTGCTTCCTCGACAAATCCGCCCAGATCACGGTCCCGCACGTTGGCGGTGACCACCACCCGACGTTTGCCGTTTTCCCGGCTGATCTGGTTGGGCGCCGGAGCTAACTCCAGCTCGGCCACTTCCGACAAGGGCACATAGCCACCGTCCGGCAGGGGGACTGGCAGGTCCGCGAGGCTGTCCACATCCCGGCGGATGTCTTCGGGAAGACGCACCACCAACTGGAAGCGGCGGTCGCCTTCGTAAATCAGGCCGGCGTTTTCGCCCCCGACACCGGCTGCCACCAGATCCTGGAGATCATCCACCGTCAGCCCGTAGCGGGATAGCGCCATGCGCTTGGGGTGTACCGACAGCATGGGCAGGCCGGTCACCTGTTCGACCCGGGCATCGGCGGCGCCCTCCATGGATTCCACAACCTCAAGGACGTCGTTGGCCGATGCCAGCAACTGATCCAGGTCATCGCCGAATACCTTGATGCCGAGATCGGCGCGCACGCCGGAGATCAGCTCGTTGAAGCGCATTTCGATGGGTTGGGTGAACTCATACTTGTTGCCAGGAAGCATTTCCACCGCTGCTGCCATTTCCGCCACCAGATCATCCTTGGTTTTGTCTGGATTCGGCCATTGGCTGCGGGGCTTCAAGATGACAAAGTTGTCCGCCACGCTGGGGGGCATGGGGTCGGTGGCCACTTCCGGCGTGCCGATCTTGGCAAACACCTTGTCTACCTCCGGAAACGCCTTCAGCCGTTCTTCCAGCTGCGACTGCATCTCGATAGATTGCTCCAGTCCGGTGCCCGGGATGCGCAGGGCATGGAGAGCAATATCCCCTTCATCCAGTTGTGGAATAAATTCCGACCCCAGGGTGGTCGCCAGCCAGAGACAGACCGCTACCAGCGCGGTCGCGCCGCCCAACACCAGCCAGCGGAACCTCATGGCCACCCATAGCGCGGGCCTGTAGAGCGATTTGGCGCCGCTGATTACCGGGCTTTCCTTTTCGCTGATCTTGCCCCCCATAAAGACCGCCACAGCGGCGGGCACCACGGTCAGTGACAGCACCATGGCCGCCAGCAGTGCCATTACGACAGTGGCCGCCATGGGGTGGAACATCTTGCCCTCGACCCCGGTGAGGGCAAAGATCGGCAGGTACACCACAGTAATGATGGCGACACCAAACAGGCTGGGACGAATCACTTCGTTGGTGGCCTCGAACACCAATTGCAGACGTTCCTTGAGAGCCAACTGACCCTGGTGCTGGGCCTGGGACAGGCGCCGGATACAGTTCTCGACGATGATGACCGCGCCGTCGACGATCAGGCCGAAGTCCAGCGCTCCCAGACTCATCAAATTGGCGGACACGCCAGACCGCACCATGCCGGTTATGGTGGCCAGCATCGAAAGCGGAATGACTGCTGCCGTGATCAAGGCAGCGCGCAGGTTGCCGAGCAATAGAAACAGTACCACGATCACCAGCAGCGCCCCTTCGAGCAGGTTCTTCTCCACCGTGGCAATCGCCTTGTCCACCAGGGCTGTGCGGTCGTATACCGCCTCCACCTTGACGCCGTCGGGCAGGGAGGGCTGAATGGCCTCCAGTTTCTCGGCCACCGCCTGTGCTACCGCCCGGGAGTTTTCTCCCACCAGCATCATGGCCGTGCCCATCACTGTTTCCCTGCCGTCGCGGGTGGCGGCGCCGGTGCGCAGCTCCTTGCCAATGGCCACTTCAGCTACATCGGCTACCCGGACTGGCGCACCATCCCGGTTGGCAATCACCACCTGTTCAATATCGCCAATGGTGGCCAGCTGCCCGGGCGAGCGCACCAATAGCTGTTGACCGTTGCGTTCGATATAGCCGGCGCCGCGATTGGTGTTATTGGCCCGCAGGGCGCTGACCAGTTCATCCACCGTGATGCTGAACTCCAGCAATCGTTGGGGTGATGGCGTGACGTGGTACTGCTTTTCGTAGCCGCCGACGGTGTTGATTTCGATCACACCGGGCACCTGGGCCAACTGGGGCTTGATAATCCAGTCCTGGATTTCCCGCAGCCCTGTAGTATCCAGGGGGCTGCCATCCGCTTGAGTGGCGCCGGGCAGGGCTTCTACGGTGTACATGAAGATCTCGCCCAAGCCCGTGGCGATGGGACCCATCTCCGGCTCCAGTCCGGGTGGCAGCGCGCTCTTGATGGCGCCCAAGCGCTCATTGATCAGATTGCGGGCGAAATAGATGTCCGTGCCTTCCTCGAACACCACCGTGACCTGGGACAGGCCGTAGCGGGACAGGGACCGGGTATAGGACAGGTTGGGCAGGCCGTACAAGGCCGTTTCCACCGGGAAGGTGATGCGTTGCTCTGCCTCCAAGGGGGAATAGCCCGGTGCCTCGGTGTTGATCTGTACCTGGACATTGGTGATATCCGGTACCGCGTCGATGGGCAGGCGCTGAAAACTCCACACGCCCACGCCGACCAGCACCAGAATAAGGGATAACATTAAAAACCGTCGCTCTACCGAGAGACGTAAGATGGCATTGATCATCATAGCCTCCTGGTTAGTGGTCGTGGGATGCGCCGGATTTTTCGATATCGGCCTTGATCAAATAACTGTTTTCCACCACATAGCGATCGCCTGCTTGCAGGCCGCCCAGTACCTCAGTCAGGTTGCCGTCGCTGCGGCCCAGCTCCAGTGGGCGGATCTCGTAGGTGTCATCCACCTGAATAAACACCACGGTCCAGTCCCGAAAGGATTGTAGGGCGCGGTTGTCAACCACCAAGGGGGCCTCCACCGTTTCCACCACGATATCCCCGGCCACCAGCAACCCGGGGGTCAACAGACCCTCGGCATTGTCGACTTCAACCCGGGCGAGGGTGTAGGGCGCGTTGCCGGGTGCCGGCAGCAAGTGGCGGATGGTGCCTTCCCGCTCGATGCCGTCAGCCTTCAGTCGGACTTTCTGGCCAATGGCAACCTCGGCCCGTTGGCCGGGGAAGACCTTGAGTTCGGCCCACAGAGTGGTCAAATCGGCAATGGCGAATAGGGGTTGCTCCCCGGCCATTTCCCCATTGCTGATCCGACGCTCAATGACGATCCCGTCGATGGGCGCTCGCAGTGCGTAGGTTTGCAGGCTTTCGTTGGACTCGACTTGAGCGAGCACGTCACCACGTTCGACCCGATCGCCCAGATTGACCTTCACCTGGCTGACCACGCCCGGGAAACGGGCGCGGATCCGGGCAATCTGCTGCGGTGCCGTGGTCAGGCTGCCGTAGGTGGTGAGGCTGCGCTCGATGGCACCCGGCCCGGCTGCGGCCGTTGTGATACCCGCTTTATCTGCGATAGCCGGGGCGATCCGGGTGCGACCTTCGTGGGATTCCCAGTGCCAGCGGTAGTTCTTGCCGTCCATGGCGAGGGTCACTTCCACGTCGAAGGAGTGGGGTTCGGTCACCACGCCATCCCCCAGCCAGTAGTCCCCCTGGTAGGCGAAGTCGAATGTGTCCACTTGCCCGCCCAGGCGGGTGAGCTGGACATTGAGGTCAATATCATCGGTAACGGCGCGGCCAGCCTTGGTGACCCAGGCCCGGTATTCCGGGGGAACGCCCTGCTCAAAGATTTGCAGTTCGACGGTGGCGTCGTTCTGTTGCAGCAGTATGCCGCCGTGAGGCCCCCTGGCCTCGGCCTGCGATTCGTCGTGTTGTTCCTCGGCGGCTTGTAAGGGACTGATGGCAAGGCAGCTGGCCACCAGAATCAGACAGAGTTGTTTTATCAATTGCATGGTGTGAATCCTGAATTTGTGGGTTAGCGCGTCGGGGCGCCCGGAACAGTCGCGAGTGGCTGCGCCGTGAGTTGTTCGATCAACGCCTGGTTGAGCAGCGCCGTGGTGGCGGCGTCGACCAGTGCCTCCCGTGCTGAGAGCAGCTCCCGCTGTGCGGCGGTCCACTCCACATAGCTGTAGCGGCCGTTTTCATAGGCTTCGCGGGTCTGAGTGAGTGCCTCGGTCAGGTCGGGAAGCATTTGGCTGCGAATCTGCTCAACAGTCTCGATGCTTTGTTGCCGCAAGTGATAGGCGTCGAACAGGCGCGAATGGAGGCGCAGCAGGGTATCCTCCCGGCGGAATCGGACCTCATCCCGCGCCGCCAGGGCGGCCTGCACCTCGCCGCGATTGCGCCGTCCGGAAAAGAGCGGTACCGAGAGCCCAGCGGTCAAGGCCGTATCATCCGTCTCTTCGAAGCGCCGGATGCCGACCTGCCAACGGATGTTGCTCTCGGACTGGCTGCGCACCAGCTGAATCTCCGCTTCACGGATACGCTGTTCGCTGGCGTAGATTTGAATGGCCGGGCTGTCGCTGACCCGCTGGTACAGGGCATCGAAGTTGTCGGAGGAACCGAACTGGAACAGATCGCCTTCCAGCATTTGGAAGTCCGGGCTGGTATCGCCCCACAGGGAAGCCAGAGCCATTTTCCGGCTCTCGTAGGCGGCTCGCAGACGGGACTGCTCAATACGACTCTGGGTCAGCGCAGCCCTGGCGCGCAGGACTTCGGCCTGGGGCGCCGCGCCGCGGTCGGCGCGACGGGTGACGATCTCGTGGGTGGCCTCGGCCAGCGCCACGGCTTCAGCGGCGAGTTGGAGTTTTTCCTGCAGGGCCAGGGTGGCGACAAAGCGCTGGGTCACCTGTCCGAGCACATCCAGGGTCTCGGCCCGGCGCTCGGCCTCGACGCGCCCGTATCGTGAGTCAACCACGCTGACGCGGGCCTGACGCTTGCCGCCAAGTTCGAGAACCGATGACAGGGATAGGGTGTACTCTGCCCCGTCAACTCCTCGCAGATTGTCGCTGCCGAGGAAGTTTTCCACTTCCAGGCCGGCCTCCAGGGCAGGATTTTGATCTGCCGTGATGCGTCGGCCATCAAGACCCTGAAGGCGTAAATCGAAGACCTGGAGGCCGGGGTTTTGTGCCATGGCCCGCGAGAGAGCTTTGGACAGAGTGAGCGGTTTCTCCCCGGCGAGTGCCAGGGTAGAACCAAATGCCAGCGTTAGAAGGCAAAAGGCATGGATAATAAAGTGGCACGGCATTGCGCGGCGCCCAGTTTGCATGGGCATTCTGAAAAGCATGAGACTGCTCCTACGAAAGTCTAAATGACAGTTGTCCCCCGGGTGGGGAAGGTATTCGCAGGATCAGAAAATGGGAGGGCGGAAAAGGGAGGATTGAACCCCGGTGGTGAAGTTGGCTTGGTAGTCGGACCGTACTATTCCCGCCGTCAAGCCGGAAATGTTGGTGAGGGTTCCCATCAATACCATGTGAAAGCAGCTGTGGCTGTGATGGCAATGGTCCGCTGAATGACTGGGGCTGTCGGGAGACGACTTGGTTGCCTGATTTTCGCTGGAAAAATCCGCTGATTCGTGTGAATGCTCATCATAATGTGGCATTGCGGGGTTGTGCGGTTGTGCTTCATAGGCAATAGACGCCACTGACTGCAAAGCAATCAACAGCGTCATTGCGACTATGAAACAGCGTTTAATCATGCAAGTGGTCCCGGAATTTGATCGTGAGCCTAGCAGAAAGGCAACCACATTGAAACGACTGGACCCCCATGGGGTTACGTGAGGCACTGGTGCGCTGGCCTGAGCAAATCAAGTGGAGGCGATAGTTAAATTGCGTCATCAATATCCCCATAGATAGATTGATACCGCTATTGCAGATAGCCACAGACTGATAATGACGCCTGCCGCGACCCGGCTGATCGGCGTTGGGTGGTGGAGTCTAGCGCGTTCGCGATTCTCATGAATGACAATCTTTGGAGTCATTTTTATTACCAGCCAGATGCCCGCCGGAACGATCAATAAGTCATCCAGGTAACCAATAACCGGGATGAAGTCTGGTATGAGGTCGATAGGGGAAAAAGCATAGGCACCGACGACGAAGGCCAGTATTTTGGTGTGCAGAGGGGTGCGAGAGTCCCGCGCAACCAGCCACACCGTATACATGTCCTGCCTGATAAGTCTGGCCCATCTTTTTAGCTGCGTTCGCAATGTCTTCACCGGTATTTCGGAACTAATCGTTGAATGACCTATTTTAAATACGATCGGAGTATGTCGATGACATCATCGAGTTCCTGCTGACGCTGTGCCTGAGAAATGTCTTCGGCGCCCAGATGTTCACGCAGATGACCTTCGAGCACTTCGGACATCAGGCCATTGATAGCACCGCGTATGGCCGCTATCTGTTGCAGTATGGCTGTGCAATCCTTGCCCTGATCCAGGGCTTTTTCAATGGCTTCTGCCTGCCCCTTAATGCGTCGAACCCGGGTTAAGAGCTTTTTTTGATCCCTGTTGGTGTGTGCCATATGCACTGTTCTCTAGTGTGTAAATATATACTGGGGTATAGTATATGTCGCGATGCATTAAGGTACCAGTCCTGTGGAAAAATTTGACAACACCATTCCTTGGCAGCACTCCCATATTTTTGATGACGGCAATCCGTTAGCGGAACGAAACACCCGGTGGGCCGTTTGGCTCACCGCAATTACCATGGTGGTGGAAATCGCCGGGGGATGGATTTACAACTCCATGGCGCTATTGGCCGATGGTTGGCACATGAGTTCCCATGCCATGGCGTTGGGTTTGTCGGTCCTGGCTTACGGCGCAGCACGGCGTTTGGCCCATAGCAAACGCTTCGCCTTCGGCACCTGGAAAATTGAAATCCTGGGCGGCTATACCAGTGCGATTTTGTTGGTCGGAGTCGCCGGGTTGATGTTGTTTCAATCCGTTGAACGCTTGCTGGCACCGAGCCCCATTCACTATGACCAGGCGATCCTGATTGCCATGGTAGGTTTGTTGGTCAATCTCACCTGTGCCTGGTTATTGAAAGATGGTCATGCTCATCATCATGGCACGGATAGCCACGATAGCCATCACCATCATCACGACCTCAACCTGCGTTCTGCCTATCTACATGTCATGACCGATGCGGCAACCTCTCTATTGGCCATTGTCGCCTTGTTTGGGGGCAAGTGGTGGGGGGCCAGTTGGCTGGACCCGGTAATGGGTATTGTGGGTGCAGGCCTGGTGTCCGCCTGGGCCTACGGGCTTTTGCGGGATACCGGTCGCGTGCTTCTGGATGCAGAAATGGATGCGCCTGTGGTGGCGGAGATACACGATGCCATCAAGTCGGCGCCGGTAGAGGCGGCAATATCGGATTTGCATGTCTGGCGAGTAGGGAAGGGGAGCTACGCGTGCATCTTGTCGCTCGTGGTGGATGAAACCGTAGCGCCTGACGATATCAAACGGTATTTAGGCGTACACAAAGAGCTTGCTCATGTGACCGTGGAGTTGAATCAAGTCAGAGGGTAGCCAGCCGGAATCATCCTGATCTTTGATGCGCTGCCAAATCTTCGATGATTGCATCGTGAGTAGATAGGGATGCATGGGCCTTTTCGAGATGCGGATCTGCTGCTGCCATCATGGAGTAACTGCCTCAAACCCCTCGTGGAGGGATGCGATCAGTGGGCAGGTGACATTGTCCTTCTGGGTGCAGCACTCCTCGACGAGTTGGTCGAGCACGCCTTCAATTTGCTGAAGACTGCGGATCTTGTCTCGCACGTTGCCCAGCTTGCGCTCGCCCAGTGCTTTGGCCTCGTCGCAATGGGTGCCGTCTTCGAGTTTCAGCAGTTCTCCGATTTCCTCCAGACTGAATCCCAGCCATCGCGCCCTGCGGATCAATCGAAGCCGTGCCAGCGCGTCCTCGTCGTAGCGGCGAATCCCGCCTAAGGGCTTCTCAGGCTCTGTCATCAGCCCCAGCCGCTGGTAGTAGCGAATAGTTTCGACGTTTATCTCTGCGGCCTTGGCCAGACTGCCGATGGTCATGGATGTGTTTTGAGAACCGGACACGTTGCTTGACTCCGTAGTCGACTACGGAGATAAGCTTGCCACAGTGGTGAATAAAACAACAGGAGGTTTGCCCATGCCTGAATCCAAACCGGGACGCGGTTCGTTGCTTGCCGGGGGTGTCGCAGCCTTGCTGGCCTCTGCCTGTTGCCTGGTACCGTTGGTGTTGGTGGTGCTGGGGTTTTCCGGCGCCTGGATCGGTAATTTAACCGCATTGGAACCCTATCGTCCCTGGTTTCTGGGCGCTGCCCTGGTGGCCATGGTGTTGGCCTGGCGCCAGATATACCGGCCCACCAGGGCTTGTGAACCCGGCGATGTGTGCGCTGCACCCAGGGTGCATGGCGTTTACAAAGCCGCCTTCTGGTTCGTAGCGTTACTGATCGCCATCGCTGCGGTGTTCCCCTATGTCCTACCCCTGTTTTACTGAGAGGTCCGCAACATGAAAAAGTCCTTACTTGTAAGTTCACTGTTTGCCCTGTTCAGTCTACCCCTCTGGGGCGCGGAGCAGACCGTCACGCTGGATGTGCCCGGTATGACCTGCGCCGCCTGCCCGATCACCGTAATGACTGCGCTCAAGCGGGTTGACGGTGTCAGGCAGGTCGATGTCAGCTTCGAGCAGCGCGAAGCCAGGGTCACCTTCGAGGACACGCAAACCTCCGTTACAGAGTTGACGGAGGCCACGGCCAATGCCGGTTATCCATCTACCCTCAAACAAAGCTCGGCAGATCAGAAGTAATGAGATTGTAGGGTAATTTTCGGATAGGAAACCGTCATGAGTGAAGCGCAAGCGATTCACATTGCTGTCATCGGTACCGGCGGTGCCGCCATGGCCGCGGCACTGAAAGCGACGGAACGCGGCGCCCGGGTAACCGTGATCGAGCGAGCCACCCTTGGTGGCACCTGCGTGAATACCGGTTGCGTGCCATCCAAGACGATGATCCGAGCGGCGAAGATCGCGCACTTGCGACGCCAAAGTCCCTTTGACGAGGGCATTGATGTCTGGGCGCCAACTGTGGATCGTGGCAAATTGCTGGAACAACAGCAGGGATTGGTGGAAGCACTGCGCGAGGCCAAGTATGCCAGTATTCTACGTGACAACCCGGCCATTACCCTGATCCAGGGAACAGCGCAATTCGTGACGGCCAATGCGCTCGACGTCACCACCACGGAGGGCGAAGTGCGGCGGATCAAATTTGATCGGGCATTTATCGGCACGGGTGCGCGGCCGGCGATCCCACCCATTGCGGGGTTGGCCGATACGCCGTACCTGACTTCCACCTCCGCCTTGTCGCTATCCATCATCCCAGAGCGCCTGCTGGTGATCGGGGGATCAGCGGTGGCATTGGAGCTTGCCCAGGCCTTTGCGCGGCTGGGCAGTCATGTAACCATCCTGGCGCGTAGCCGGTTGCTATCCCGTGACGATCCGGCTGTAGGCGATGTTATTCGGAAGGCCTTTGAGCAGGAAGGCATTCGGGTATTGCTGCGGACCCAGGCCAGCCGGGTCGATTACGCCGATGGAGAGTTCATACTGGATACCAATGCCGGGGAATTGCGAGCAGAGCAGTTGTTGATCGCCACCGGACGCACACCCAATACCGAACGGTTGGGTCTGGAACAGATTGGCGTGAAGACAGTGCGTGGCGCGATTCAGGTGGATGGGCGAATGCAAACCAACGTGCCAGGCATCTATGCGGCGGGCGATTGCACCGATCACCCCCAGTTCGTCTATGTGGCCGCCGCCGGGGGCAGCCGGGCCGGGGTCAACATGAGCGGCGGCGACGCTCTGCTTGACCTCAGCGCCATGCCGGCGGTGATTTTTACCGATCCACAGGTGGCGACCGTTGGCTTGACGGAAGAACAGGCGACCACGCAGGGGTTGCAGGTCGATACTCGCGTGCTCAGTTTGGACAGCGTGCCGCGCGCCTTGGTGAATTTCGACACCCAAGGCTTTATCAAAATGGTGGCCGAACAGGATTCAGGCCGCTTGCTGGGAGTGCAGGCAGTTGCCGCCGAGGCTGGAGAACTGATCCAGACGGCAGTAATGGTGATGCGGGCCAATATGACCGTGCAGGAAATGGCTGAAGAGCTGTTTCCCTACCTGACCATGGTGGAAGGGCTCAAGCTCTGCGCCCAGACTTTTACCACGGATGTGACTCAATTGTCCTGTTGCGCCGGGTAAGGCTGCGTTCCCGGCTCAGTCGGCATTCCTGATCAGGCGCGGCAGCCAGCGCAGATATGCGACCATGCCGAACAACTCGACCAGGGATTGGAAGACGATGACAACGATGGCGGCACGCCAGGGCTCCGGCAGTGACAGCGCCAGCGGCAGCATGACGAAGGAGTTGCGGGTACCAAAGCTGAAGGTGAGGGTGCGGCCGATAGTGGGCGTGAACCCGAATAGCTCACTGAGCCCCTTGCCGATGGTAGCGGCGGCAACCAGATAAAGTACAAAAACCACAAGCGCCGACCACAGCAGGGCGCCATTGTCGATCACCAGGCTGACCTGGGAGCCGGCAATCAGAAACACCACCAGTGCCAGCAACGGCACGGGCAGCCACCCAAGCCAGTCCACCAGTGTTTGCGCGCGCGGGTGCTTTTCCGTCAACCGTTCGGTAATCCAGGCCAGGATCAGCGGGGTGACAATCAATCCGAAGAATGCCGGCAGCAAGTGGCTGCCAACCGCCAGTTCAATGGCGATATTGCCCATGAAGAGCCAGATATAAATGGGTAGCAAAATGAGCTGGACCAGCAGAAGGATCGGCGCGGCCGCTATGGCCCTGGCACCGTCCCCACCACCGAGATGGGTAAAACTGATAAACCAGTCCGTACAGGGCACCAGCAGTACCAGCAGTACGCCGAGACGAATAGCGGGATCATCCGGTAACAGCCACAACAGAAGACCAACGACCACCGGTATCAGGATAAAATTGCCCGTCAGCAAAGCGGCCAGAAAGCGGCGATCACGAAATGCCGACCTGAGATGTATCAGTGGTACCTGAGTGAAAGTAGTGTACAGGAGAACACCCAGGGCCGGCCAAAGCAGCGCTTCCCAATGACGAGTCTGCTCTGGTGACATCCAGCCGATGGCCATGCCGGCCAGGATGGCAACCAGATAAAACCAGACCTGATATTGTTCTAGGCTGTTACGCATTTGGCTTCTTCCACGATGATACCCGGACTCGGCACCTGTTTGTGTGGGCCGGATAGTACCATGGGAGTCCTGTGAGTCACGGTGTTGTCAGCCAACGTGTCTGTGGGAGTTCCTTCCAACCCCAGCAAAGTACTACTGCATACGCTGAGATATGCCCCAAGTTACCGGCCGATTTCTTAGGGAAAATCTGGGGCAATTTGATCGCCAAACTATGCCATTTCAGGCCATATTGCGTAGTACGGTGTAGGCTTCCTACGATGGTGATAATAAAAGAAAATACGTATTTTTAGCCGTTTGGCGTTCAGTCTGTCCCCACTCTTGGAGAATGGTCATTAGGGTTCCGCCTTATTTGATTTCAGCCTGGTGATAATCTGGCGTCGATTTGCCACCAGTTCGGCTGCTTCCCGCACCGGATCGTCCTCGACATGAACGTATCGCATGAACATGGTCACGGTTTTGTGGGCAGTCAACGCCATACCCACTTTGATCGGGACACCTGAATTGGCAATGTCGGTGGCAGCGCGATGCCGTATGCCATGTGTGCCAACAAGGGGGATGCCGGCCCTTTTCAGTATGCGGCGCCAGGCGCCATAGTAGGCATTTTGGGTCAACGGCTTGTTGGGATCTTCCAGAGCAGGGCAGACGTACGGCGATTTGCTGTGGATTGCGGCATCAGAGAGCAGTTCGTAGGCTTCCGAGCTGATAGGTTTGGACATGTCACCGGTTTTGCTGTCGGGCCAGACGACTCGGCGACCGACCAGGTCTACCCACTCCCATTGTAGCGCCAGGATTTCTGACATCCTGGCGGCAAAGGCAAACTGGAGTCGGATGCCGAGAATTGGGGAAGGATGCTCAAGCTCCTCTTTTTCCGCTTTATCCAGCTGCCTGAATAGCTGGATCATCTCCTTGTCGGTAAGCAGTCGGGTTTTGCCTTTCTCGGGGAACTTGGTCACGTGTCGGCAAGGATTGGTGCCATCCGGGCGGTACCCCCAAAGTTCAGCCAGGTTGAACATTTTGCGAACACAAGCCAGTATCCGGTTAGCCTGGGTGGGTGTTTTTTCCAGGCGCTTCATGAGCGCCAAAATATCTGCCCGTTCCACCTCGTGGACTTTCAGGGTGCCCATAGAGGGGAGAAGATATTTATCGATATGGTACTGGTTTTTCTTTTGGGTAAGTGGTTTGTTGTGCGGTATACAGTGATCTTCCATAAAACGTTTGCATAGATCCTTAACTGTCGGGGCTTGCCGATCCCTGGCTTTTTGGCCTGAAGGGTCATTGCCCCGGCGTACATCCGCCAGCAAATCCTGAGCGAGGGTGCGGGCCTGTTCGACAGTCAGCTCGCCAAACAGGCCAAGTGACGGCTTGCGTCGCTTGCCACTGTTTGTGCGATACTGGAGCATGAAAACCTTGCGTCCAGTTGGGGTGACTTTGCAGAAAAATCCGGGGACGAGGGTATCCCTCAATTCAATGTCGGTCTCTCCCGGTTGGGCACTGGCAACGATGGTTTTTGTGAGCTTTACTCGCGGCATTTCTGGACTCCTGAAACCTCCGGTTCCAGGTCTTATCCAAGGAGCAAATAGGAGCCTCGGGAGAGCGAACCAGAGCGATTAGCATCAAACTCCGGCATATGATCCCTTTTTTTAAGTCTTTGAAAAACCAGCTGAATCGCGCCGTATACAAGCAGGGAGTACCCCGGAGTGGAAGCCAGACTACCGCTTAAAATCTCCCGACTATTGCAGTCGTGCCGGTTCGATTCCGGCCTCGGGCACCAATAAAATCAATGAGTTATCGTATTTTTCCTCTTTGTGCGAACTGTCGGCATTTTTCGATAGTAGACGCATAGTAGACGGCTCTGGTTTTTCCTTTGCACCTATCAAGCTGGAGGCTCTGTATGTCTCCTGAATTTGGTATGCCTCCTGAACTGGAACTCCCGCTGGCGGAGAACGTGTTCTTCGTAAAATCTCGCGTCTTGGCTAAATTGCTAAACGTGCCAACCGCCAAGCTCCGTTCATGGGAAAAGAGCACGGATATCCTCAAACGATCTCGCAACCCTCGTCGGGCATGCTACACCAGAGGATCGGCACTTGAGCTTATTCGTTATTACAGGATGTCCGTCGAAAGCGGAGAGCCCTTGCCGAAGGTTTGGCGCCGAGAGAATGGGGTTCCTTTGCGTAGAACGTCTGCCAAGCCTAAGCCCAAGCCGGAAACTGGAACGGCACCGTTAGGGTCCACAGGGGCCCTGAGTGCTCGGAAAATCTCCGAGATTGCAGGTGTGAGTAGATGTACAGCTAGGCGGTATAGGAGGCGTAATAGCGCTCCACAGGCAGTTGTTAAGCTACTGAGCTTGTATATGCGTGGGCGTGTCCTACCCGAAAGTTGGAGTCACACCTTCATAAATGCCAGCGGAAATCTTGAGTTCTATGGAGTGGGTGAGGTCAACGAGAACGATGCCATTAATTTTGCCTGGCATGAAGATCTGTTGCGACAGCAAGTTTGTGCCCTTGAGCACGATCTGGCTGCGGCCAAAAAGCGTATCGCCGTGCTTGAGCAGGAGCTGATCGATACCCGTGAAGGCGTTGGAGGCCCGAATTCGGCCAATGAAAGGGAATTTTTTGGGAGGACAGGACTATGAGCGCCATGACATTGCGGCAGATCAGAGAAGAACTGGAGGTAGTGACTGACGCCTGTCGACGCCTGGAGAACTTGGCTGCGCAGAGCGAAGGGCATTCAACGGATGTGGCAATCATACTCCGCCCGCTGAATGAACAATTCCGTAAGCTGCTGGACGCCATCCAGCCGTACATTGATGCTCAGATGGAAAAAGTCCGGCAAGGTAAGATTTTTGGGCCTTCGACTAAGGGTAAGTCGGTGTACTCGATTCATCGCTATCTTGAGATTGGCATTGAAGCACTGGAAGGCATACAGGCTACGGCGGCAGAGGCCGATGTGAAGGCGAAGCCGGTCAGTTTTCCAATGGTAACGGCAATACTTCACATTGAAGGGGCGCTGTTTGACCTGGATGAACTGATTGAAATTGAGTCAAAGCGCAAAGGAGGCGGGCTGGTCGGCCCGCTGGGTGTGGTCAGTTGATGATGTATTAAGCGGGGGTTGCGGCGTCGTTAAGGTCGTGGAACTGCTTTATCGACACCGAGCCCTCGGGGAACTTGGCTTGAATCTCCAGCTCTCCGCCCATGGCCTGAATGGCTTCGCGTAGCGTTGACACATACATGTCAGTACGGCGCTCCATTTTGGAAATGGCCGCTTGGTTGACATGCATTCGCTCTGCAAGTTGAGCCTGAGACAGTTTGCGTGCCTGCCGAAGCTCCGACAGCGGCATTTCAGCCAGTAGCATGTCGGCTTTGGCTTTAGCTGCCGCCTGAGACTCTGGCGACATCTTGTCCCGCAGGTTTTTAAATGATTTCGCCATGGTTCATTCCCTCCACTCAACGACTGGATTCATTGGCAATTTCCAGCAGGTGCTGGTCATACAGGCTATCTGCAACTGGTATGTACTCGTCGTAGAATCGCTTGTTACCTGTTTTATCACCGCCGATCAGCAAAATTGCCACCCGGCGCGGGTCGAATGCGTAAAAGACCCGATACGGTCGCCCCTGGTGTTGCACCCTCAGTTCCCGCATATGACTATGCTTGGAACCGTTGATGCCTGAGCTGTAGGGGTGGGGTAATTGTGGTCCCCGCTTTTCCAACAACTCGACATAGGCGGCGATGTCCTCCTGCTCAGCAGTGGTGAGTGATTCCCACCACAGGCCAAATTCATCCGTATATTCGACTTCGCATTCCATTGATGGAATATAACCTCCGTGGAATAAATGTCAAGCGGCGATAATACCGACAGCAAGGGCCGGTATTATCGATCAGTAGCTAGAGTCAGGCGATTTCCGCATCAAGTAATGCGGTCTCATCTTCTTCTTGATCAAGCTCCTTCAGGCCCAACGCCCCAGCAATCAGGGAGCCGGTGTACTGGCCAGTGGTTTCCATGTCGTGATACGGCATCGTATTGCAGATGGCAACCACATCCTGGCCCCGAAGTTGGCGAACAATACCGTCCTGCTGAGCTGTCAGGCAGAGCAGTTTGAAGGCGAGTTTTAGTGCCTTCTCTTTGGCGACACTTTGGAAAATGGAGCCGCGAGGCACCTCTGATGCGGCCAGCTCCTCAATTTGCAGTTGATTGTCATAGTAGGCATCCAGCAGTTGCTCCACCTGGCTGTCGTCCAGTGCCGCAGAAATCTGGAAGCCATCGCGCATTCGGATGCCGATCGATTGCTGTTCGGCGGGCACCGAGTCGCCGGCCTCCGGGCTCCAGCCGTGTTCGCGGTAGTAGCTGTTGAGCGCTGTCAGCCAGCGATCTTCAAGAATTCGCTTGCCACTCTCAAATTGCGAGAGATAAGCGCGGCTGATGCCGGTGTCTTTGGCGACACGGGATTGTGAAAGGTTGACAGCCGCGCGTGCTGCAACCGCCTGAGTATTGCTCAGAATAGTCATCGTTCTTTCCTCGTTTAGGTTTTAAGTCCACCAGCCGCCGTGATTGGTGCTGGCTTCGATCTGATCCGGGAGACTCCCGGCCTCAAATGCTTCATTGCCTCGTACTCGTCTCGCTCGGCGTACAGTTATTGACACAAGTCCAAGGGGGCGGGCTTCGCTCCGCCAAATTCAAAGCGCAGGGCTGCGCCCCGCGCGGAACAATCATCCACTCGGTAAAACGAGTGCGAATAGCAATTTCACGGGCGGCCTGGCGAAGCGCCACGCCAACGATATGGGTAATGTCTTCACCGTATTGCCCCGGTTTTTCTTTGATAAACAACAAGGCCCGCATGGCTTGCTGATTGCGACTGGCGAAGGGGCCATGCTCGCCACCCATAAGCTCAACGAACTCAGCCCAATGCCCATGGTCGGCGGCACTGCGGAGCTGTTCTGCCAGTGCTTGATCGACGCCATCCAGCGGCTCAGAAAGTTTCCTCAGCTCGCGCCAGACCGTTACGGAGCAGGAGCCAATCTGCTGGAACTGCCGAATACCCCAGAGCGAGGCCCAGGCTCGGATGCGGCCTGCATTTTGGTCCGGTGGGATGCCGCTTTCATCGCCCAGTTCGTCGGTACTGAAACCGTAGCCATCAATATTTTTGGAGATGTACTTGGCGATATAGCCCGTGGCGCTCCCCTTGGTGGGATCAGCATCTACGCGAACAGCCCGGTGTTTGTGTGCTCCATGCTCGTTACCGTCTTCGGTCAGGGCATGTTTTTGGAAAATTTCCCATGCTGGCTCTATGTGTTCCGGGGAGAAAAACAGCACGAAGTGAAAGTGCGGTGTACCGTCATGATGCGGTTCGCAAACGCGAAGCCCGAAGCTTTTTATACCCGCTCGCTTCCACGCCGCCCGGATTCTCGCCCATACGCCGCACAGGTATTGCTGAGCCTCGGCAGGTGTTGAACCGTTGTAATTCGGGTTAACCTGGCCGCTTTGACTTAGAATCGCGTGGTAAGCACTGGGGCAGGTGAGGGTGAGAAACAGGCCTTTAAGATCCATTGCGTTGGCCAGCGCCTCCCAACCGCCGATACGTGTCATCAGCTCATGTCTGCGGTTTACTGGGTTTGAAACACTGGCCTCCACACATTGCTCTAGTGGAACAATGTCGCCATCCTGATTAACCGCATCGAGATTGGCGAGCAGTCCGGCATTACGGGTTTGGGAACAAAGCCAGCGCCGGTGCGCCCAGTCTGAAAGGTAGGGCGCGCGACGGCTGCAAACCGCCCCGGAATCTCGTAGTACTGCCTCGACTTTTCGCCCGCAAACGACCCGCAGCTTCCGTCGCCACCATGTTGGCGTTTGGGCGCGAGCGGCGGCCGCTGCCTGTTTTCCTCTAGCGGTTTCGGGTGAATCACCCTGTTTAACGTCAGCGGGCCACTCAATACCCTGTGCTTCAACCTCAATTTTTGCGGCTTCAATGGCGCCGTCGAAGTCGCCACGTATTGCTCGCTTCGAGTAGGCGCGCTCACATTTCCGGGCAAACTGGTCTGATAGCTGGCGTATATCCTCGTCATCCATTGTTGCCGAGAAGCGGTACTCCGTGACGGCCAGCGCCCTGGAGTATTCCCGAAGCTGGCTGTTGGCGCGCTGATAGCCGGAGTTGCGGCAGGTGCTCAGGTAGGCTGACAGCAGCTCCCGCTCAATGGGGAAATGGCGTCGGATATGCTCCCCCCGAAACAGTCTGCATTCGCGGGTTCCATATTTGTTTACCGCGTCCCAAAGCTTGGAGAACGGGGCGGGAGGGGTTGGGGCTTCGGTAAGCCGGCGCTGGTAGCAGGTCATGGTCGAGTACTCCCCAAAATTTGGAAACTGCTATTTCCAAAAAATGAAGGGGAAGTCGGTGTAACCCATTGTTTTACATGGGGTGTTTTGGGGGGTTCCTCTGGTTTAACATGGTGAGAAACCTTGAGACATTTCCCAAAATTGGGATGGGGAAAACCGCAGCATTGCGGTTTAACACCTTGCTGAATGTCGGCCATTTCGCTAATCTTCCTGTGCTGATTGAAAGCAATACCCAAAAGCCCGCAGAGCTACGCCAATAGCTGCGGGCTTTTTTTATGCTGTAGCGGTTTGCTGACGCTGTGTGTAGTCAGAGGTGGATGAGCAGACGCTTGCCGTTAAATACCGTTCCAGGTCACTTCGACGGTAGCGGACGGTGCGGTGGCCCAACTTGAGGAATGGGATTCTTCCTGTGGTGTGCCGGTCGTTTCTGAGGAAGCCTTCAGAGACGCCCAATACCTGAGCGGCTTCTACTGCGGTGAGGATTTCTGTGTTGGCTGATTCGCTGGTCTTCATCTCAATGTCCCTTCCATGTTCTGGTACGGGCATTCAATCAGCGAGGAGGTTTCAGAGAAATCGGGTTAGCGGCGCTAACCCTAGATGATGTATTTATATCAGGGTTTAGCGACGCTAACCCCTGATAAATTACTAGTTGAATTTCTTTGATCTCGTTTTGAATGGGAATGGTCGATGCTCGCTGAGGCACTTTTCCTCAAGGTGTTCCCGCAGCGTGGCGTAAGTATTCTCTACGATAGAGCGGTGTTTTCTTCTGCCATTCCGCACTTTCGGCCTTAGGGATGATAGTTCTCCGTTACTTTCTTTGAGAATGGACTCGATTTCTTCTTGTCTTAAGAGCCATGGTTTAAACCCGCGATCAATAGCGTCATTAGTACTTCTAAACCCTTTCTCTGGATTTATGTGAGGCTTGCACTCTCCAGAGTCAAAAATCCATATCCAAAACGCTTCGTCGAGCTCCTTGATTCTCTCCGGAGATACCCCTCCGGCATTGGTGCTTTGAAACTTCTTTTTGTAAGCCTCGTTGATTAACTGACTGGCTACTGGCATTGCTCTTAGTTGGCAATAGAGATCTACGATTTGTGCGAGTTGGTCTCCAAGTAATTCGGAAACCTCCTTATAGGTGGATAGCCCACTCTGCGTAGACAAGACTTTAGTCTCTTGCATTTTTAAGCCAAGAATTGACACGAAAATAATGCATGCAAGGGGTATTGCCCCATTAACCCCGGCCGCTGCTGCAAGAAGATCTGTTACGTTATTAGACTGCTTTGATAATTTATCTTTGATTTCGTTGAATAGACTATCTCCGGCTTTCGATTTTAAAAATTCCAGAGAAACTTGGTCAATGCTGGTTGGTGCACCGTAAGATTTCAGCATCTCAACAAATTTCAGCTCACTTTGTTGCCGCGTTCCTGGCTCAAAAATTTCCTTTCCTAGCATAAGTGGCCAGAACATGGTTTGTTCAAATGTCTTCGAAACTTCACCGGATTTGATGCTGGATAACAGCATTTTCGGGAATTCGGTTTCACTCAGTTTTCGGACGGCATACTCCACAATATCCATGAGTACGGATCTGCCGGTAACTGGAAATATTTTGTCGATATCCTCGTCCGAAATTCCATATTTTTCATAAAACTTGTTCATGCCTCTTCCTCTGAGCGATGAGTGTCCTTGCTGTTTTTTAGTATGAATTCCGCGACTTTTTCCATAGGCTGCCTCAGCCGGTTGGTGTCGGCGACTATATAACCAGCAGTGACATCATTGGCGTTTCGGTGGTTAAGCATCTGTTTTAGCGCGTATGCCGGTATGTCTAGGCTCTCCGCGATGGTGATGAATGTTCGTCTCAAATCATGGAGTCTCAGCGGTTTTCCCATGCTCACGGAGACTTGCGTCACGGCATTTCTTGGCTCTTTTAGGGGGCCATCGTGTAATGGGCTGGGGAACACCCACTTACCGCAGTTGAACCTCTTTCTGTGCTTGAGCATGTTGAGCAGGTAGTCGGGCAAGGGAAGGGTATGCGGCTCCCCGTTTTTGGTGTCTGGTATCGAAAATGTACGATCATCAAAGCAAACATGGCTCCACTGGAGATTGGCCGCTTCGGTCTTGCGTAGGCCGGTAAAGAGCAGGAATCTGAGGTAGTCCCGCGTCACATCATATGTCAGCGCCTCTGTGGCAGCGAAAAAGGCAGATAGCTCATGCGGTTTTAGCAGCGTGCGGCGACGCTCAGATGGATACCAAGCGCGACTTTTGCTTAGGCGGTCAACGGGGTTAACGGAAATAATGGGCTGTCCTTTTTCATCCTCGTATTTTGCCATTGAGTGATTAAATATTGCCCGGAGAACACGCATAGCGTTATTCGCACGAGCTGGCGCCCTGGAGCCGATCTCCGAATGGCGCTTCTCTACCATGTCTTTGCTGATGTCTATCAGTCGCTTGGGCTTCCAATCAGCAAAACAACCATCAACACATTTTCTATAGTTCCCGATAGTGCCTGGTTTCAGATCCTTTCGTACGGCTAAGTAATCCTCAAACGCGTCGCTGAAGCTGATGGATTTAGCATGAGCGGCTCGCTTTTCCGTCATAGGGTCTTTGCCTACAGCAATGGTGCCAAGCATCTCTTGGGCTCGGATTCGCGCCTGAGTAGGGGTTAGATGGCCATACCGGCCTATCGACATCCGTTTAACCCGGCCATTGACCCTGCGTTCCACGAAGAATGACTTCGTGCCGCCACTGCCCACGAGCAGGCCAAACCCCAGTAGTGAATCATCGCGGTATATAACTTGAGCGGCTTTCCCGTCTGCCTTTCTGGGTGGAATCGGTAGGCGGTCGATATAGGATTTTGTTAGCTTGGCCAATAGTCTTTGGACTCCGTAATAGACCCGAAATAGACATGGCCTCCGAAAATGCCACTTTTTGAGATGAATATCTCCAAATTCGTCTATTTCAGAAAATAGTAGACGTATAGTAGACAGTTTTTGATGATTTATACATACTATCCTGACGAATGGCGCGTAACAAAAAACGCTAAAAATCTTTTAACATGCTGAAATAAGAGGATTTAATATGGAATGGGTAAGTAATGAGATTTTACATTCGAAATCCTTAAAATCTCCCGACTATTGCAGTCGTGCCGGTTCGATTCCGGCCTCGGGCACCATTGATACCGCTGCTAAAAAGCCTTGTTGCGTCTGTTTGGTACGATGTGACTCATTACGTGTCTGTCGTAACGACGTGTGCGATCACGTCGTCTAATCCTGCGCGATGAGGCAGGTGAGTTTAGTTAGCCTATCCTTTTAGCCCGGCGGTGGTCGACACCCTACGATACTGACGCCACGATGCTGTCGTGCCCTGAAGACTGACTCTACATATCGCTTTAGCATGATCATTACGTTTTACATCCAGTCGATATCAATTCAGTCCCGATTCAGTCTTTGCACTCAATACTGCAAGCCTGTTTCTTTCAGGAGCTTTGCCATGAAATATTCTGTGTTGTCGGCGTCTGCCTTGGTTCTGGCCTTATCCGTTCCCACCGCACAGGCGTCGCCTTATCGCAGTTCGTCACCCAGCATGTATGTGTTTGGCGGCGTGGGAATGTCGGATTTCAGCTGGCAGGAACGAGACGTTCGCTATAGCTTTGGCGACGGCAGCTTGAGTGATGTTGAGGTCGATGAACAGTCGAGTGCCGCGCGGATTGGTTTTGGCTTGCCGGTGGGCGAAAGCCTCGCCTTTGAAATGGGCTATGTAAACCTGGGTGATCTGACTGCGTCTGGGTTTTCTGATGGTAGTCAGGTGCTAAATAACGGTTACAGTGCGGGCCGGGTTGATATAGACGGGAGCCTCGATGCGCTGTTTATCGGTCTGCGGCTGCAGACGCCAGCCAAAGAGCCGATTGGCCTGTACGCAAGAATGGGTATTGCTGCCTGGGAGTTTGATGGACGGGTTGAGGACAGCAGTCGACGCGGTGAGTTTCTGGTCGAGGGCAGTGATCCTTATCTGGGGGCCGGGATGCGTCTGGCGGTCGCTCGCAACGCCGATATTCAGGTGGGATATGACTACTACGTGTTCGACGATGATCGCAGTATCGATATGTCCGCAGATGTCGTCTCGGTGGATTTCGTTCTGCGATTCTAAGCGCGCTTCCGCCGGGAAAGTCTACAGCAGGCGCTTTTTATAGCTCTCAGCGTGCATGTCGATGATTTCCACGCTGAGGCTGTAAACCTCCGGGAGGTGCTCGACCAGCACGGCACGAAGGGTTTCGGCCAGCTGCCGTTTTTGCGGGTCGCTGCGTCCTTCCAGCAGGCGCACACTCAGGTGCACAAACTGCTGGCCGGGGACGGCAAGTTGATACTGTGTGTAGGGCAGAGCGCGTAATTTAAGGTCTTCGGCCCGCACGATGCCGGTGCTTGCCGCAGCGTCGGCGGCGCTCGACATCAATGCGGGCAAGCGGGCCTCCAGTGCCGCAGAGTGTTCAAAAATAAGATGGGGCATGAGGCCTCCGTGACGGTTTAGAACATTTCAAAATATTCTTTCTGCTCCCAGTCCGTCACTTCGCTGAGGAAGCGATCCAGTTCAGCCTGTTTGATCGTGGCGTAATAATTCACGAAGTTGTCGCCAAACTGCTCTCGATAAAAAGCACTTTCCTGAAAGTACAGCAGCGCCTGAAACAGGCTGCGAGGCAGTCGCTGTGCCGTGGAGTTATAGGGTTCCTCAACCGGTGCGGGCAGGGGATAACGCTGGTGAATTCCTGCCAGCCCCGACAATACCTGTGAGGCAATATAGAGATAGGGGTTTGCCGCGGGTTCGCCGACACGGTTTTCGATGCGCGTTGCCGGGTCGCCCATGCCGCCGAGTACCCGCAACATGGCGCCCTTGTTGTCGCGGCCCCATTGAATGCGATCGGGTGCGAGAGTCTGGGGGCGATAACGCTTGTAGGCGTTGATAGTGGGTGCGGCCAGAATGCAGGAGGCGGAGGCGTGCTCAAGGAGACCGGATAAATAGGCCTTGCCGATGTCAGACAGGCAGTCGTCCGGGGTGTCGGGAATAAAGGCATTTTTGCCCGTTTTGCTGTCGATCAGGCTTTGGTGCAAATGCCAGCCGCTGGCAAAGGTGTTGGGAATATGCGGTCGACACATAAAGGTGGCGTGGTAGCCCAGTCGGGCGCAGACCTGCTTGATGGCACTGCGCGCCAGCACCGCACTGTCGGCGGTGGCCAAGCCCCGCTGTGGGCTGAACGTCAGCTCAAGCTGACTGGGACCAAATTCGATTTCCTCTGAGCGCAGCGGCAGTTTCAGTGCCAGCAATGCCCGGCGAATTTCCCGGAATAGAGGTTCCAGCTCGTCGTAGCGAATTTCCGTGAGGTATTGATAACCCCGTTGCAGGGGAACCACCGACGGTGGAGTGCCGGGTTGCGTGCAGTCGTGAGCGGTCAGCGCGGTGTCCACGTTGCGAAACAGGTGGAATTCCATTTCCAGACCGCTCATCAGCTCAAGGCCCTCGCCAGCCAGCTTACTCAGCGCACTGCGCAGACAGCGGCGAGTATCGTATTCCACTGGCTGGCCGTCGGGATAATACAGGTCGCAAAGAATCCAACCGGTATCGGGGGCCCAGGGCAGGCGACGAAATGTGCTGGGGTCGGCCACCATGATCAGGTCGGCAGCGCCGGCCAGCTTCTGGGTACCCATACCCGCGCCCGATTGCCACACTGGCATGGCGGTGCGGTGCGAGGTGTCCTTCAGAATCAGCGTGGAGGTCATGGTGCAGCCATTGACCAGTGTGCTGCCGATGGCATCGCCAATAATGGTTTTGCCACGGGTCAGACCGTGTTGATCGGCAAAAACAAAGCGCAGGACTTCAATATTGTCGGCCTGAATTCGGGCAACGACATCTTCCGCCTGGGCGATCTGGTCGCTGTTCCAGAGTCCGTGCCGGTCTACAAAACTGCCTGAGAGGGGAAGCATAGTGGTGCTCCTCATTCTTGCCAGGGATCGTCAGCCCAGCCGGATTGCTGGCGGCGTTTCAAATCGCGTTCTTTCCAACAGTTCTGCCAGTCGTCGGCGGGGCCAATTTCATCAATGGCAACGGGGCCGCGAATCCGGGTCACATCGCTGCTCATCGGCAGGGCATCCTGGCTGTCGGCCTCGGCGGCGTCCATCGCTTTGAAGAGCATTCGCCGGTAGCGCATGATGCCGATATCTGAGCGCATCAACTGGTGCTTGCTGCGATCGGCGATGGGGCCGGGGGATTCCACCGCCCACTGGTCGTGAACATTGATGTCGTCACCCATGCCGGTATAGGTTTTATCGCGCTGTTCATCAGGGTTGTAGCCCCACTGGTTTTGCGGGCCGTATTTTGGCTTGTAATCGGGTGGGGGGTTCATATCGATACGCTGGGCGCGCATCAGCTCCTTGTTCACCGGTTTGCCAAAACTGATAAACATCGAATACCAATAGCAGGATTCGTCATCGACCGGCACATGCCATTGGGCAATGACCATCTCGTTGCTCATTGGAATGACGATTGCATTCGGAAACAGCAGATTAGTGACCCGTACATGGGTGCTTTCCTCGGAGATTTCCCTGAGGGTTAGCAGACGAATCCCGAAGTCGGTTTCTTCTGCCCGGATTTCGGGGCAGTCAAACTCGCGCAGTACCTTGGTCAGCGGCATGCTGCTGTCGGCAGCTTCGTCGCGGAACTGGCGGCCGTAGGCCTCGTCCAGTGAGTCGTCGGCCAAAAAACGGTGCAAGAACGAGGCGTGAACGGGGTCGATGCCCACTTCCAGCGCCTGCAACCAGTTGCAGTACCACAGACCTTTGTAGGCAAAGACATGGCTGTCGGGGGCGGTGAAACAGTCCAGTGCGGGAAACGCGGGGGGCTCACCGTCGCCCAGATACGCGAAAATCACGCCGTTGCGCTCTTCGCAGGGGTAGGAGGGGTGTTTGACCAGTGTGTGCGTGTTTGAACCGGCGGGTTGTGCCGGTTGCTCAAGGCAGTGACCCTTGCCGTCGAACAGCCAGCCGTGGAAGGGACAGCGCAGGCCATCTGCTTCCAGTCGGCCGTAAGACAGGTCGACACCGCGATGGGGGCAGAAACGCCCGGAGAGCCGGTATTCGCCGTCGGCGGCCTTGAACAGTACCAGTTGCTCGTTCATCAGGGTGACCGCTTTTACGGGGCGTTCGCTGTCGAGTTCTTCGGTGAGCGCCACGGGCTGCCAGTAACTGCGCAGCACCTTACCGGCAGCGGTTTCGGGGCCGGTTTCGGTAAGGCGGATATTCTCTTCGGGAGTCAGCATGTCATTAATCCGAACATAAGTTTGAAATACGAACATTGCCGAGTATAGGGACTGCCGCGCCGCGGCGCAACAAGCAAGTTAGCGCTATCTGCCATATAGGATGTTTCGGGGCTTTGATGTAGTATGCGGACAATTGTTTAAATAGCGCATGAGGGAACAAGCCTTGCCAGCCAATAAAAACGGAGATAACGAAAAGTCCAAGGACTTGGTGGGATCCTTGATTCACGGCCTGGGCGTGATCATGGCCTTTGATGCTGAAGACCCCGAGATGACCCTGTCGCAAGTGGCAGAGAAAACCGGCATGAACCGGGCGGGAGCGCGGCGTTATCTGCTCACCCTGGCGCATTTGGGGTTCATTCATCAGGACGACCGGATTTTTCGCCTGACACCCAAGGTGATGGAGCTCGGTTATTCCTATCTGTCCACTGTGCCGATCAGTTCCATTGCTCAGCCGTACCTCGACACCATTCGCGATATCACCGGTGAAGCGGTTGCTGTCGGCATTATCGACGGTGAGGATGTGGTTCATATTGCCAAGGCCAACTCCAAACGACTGATGGCGCCAACGCTGACGATCGGCAAACGCTTTCCCGTGATTTATGCCTCGGCCGGACGTGCCATGTTGGCGTTGAAACCCGACGCGGAGCGCGACGCGATTCTCGACAAGGCGGACTTTACGCCGCTGACCGACAAAAGCATTACCTCCCGTGAGGAGCTGGACAAAGAACTGGCCAAAATCCGCCGTCAGGGCTATGCACTGGTCGAGCAGGAAATCGAGCTGGGGGCGCGTTCACTGGCGGTCCCGGTCTACAACCAGGCCGGTGAAGTAGTGGCCGGCATCAATACCCTGACCAACGCCGCCATCGTCAGCAAAAAGCAGCTGGTGGATGAGTGCCTGCCAGTGATGTGGGATGCTGCGCAGGAAATCAAACGCGCCCTTGTTTCCTGATGCCATGCGGGCCACTTTCGTGGCCCGTTTCATTGCTGAGGGCTGGAAAGCCCGCCAAGCAACACCTCGATAAAAGCCTCTTGTTTAATTTGCGAACATGTGTTCGTATAAAAAACAATTGTTTTTTGTATTGAGGTTGTCATGAACGTTATTCACACCGAGCTGGCCCCCCAGGCGATTGGTCCTTATTCCCAGGCGATTGCCGTGAACGGCCTGGTTTTCGTCTCTGGGCAGATTCCCCTTGATCCTGCCAGCGGTGAGCTGCGGGAAGCTGATATTCACGTCCAGACAACGCAGGTATTCGAAAACCTGAAGGCGGTACTGGATGCGGCGGGCAGCGATTTTTCCAAGATCGTTAAGCTGTCGATTTTTATGGTGGATCTTGCCGACTTCGCCATCGTGAACAGCATTATGAGTGAGTACTTTACCGAGCCTTATCCGGCGCGTGCCTGTGTACAGGTGGCGGCCCTGCCCAAAGGGGCAATGGTCGAAGTCGAAGCGGTGGCAATTTCCGCATAAGAGGACGGTGGCATGATAGAACTTGCGTTGCTGATGGCCGTGTCGGGGCTCTTTGCGGGTGTGCTGAGTGGTCTGTTTGGCGTAGGGGGTGGCATTATTCTGGTGCCGGTGCTGGACTACGCACTCGGGTTTACCGAACTGAACCCGGTTTACCGTATGCATGTCGCCGTTGCCACATCACTGGCTGTGGTGATGTTTACCACTTTTTCCTCGGCCTATGCCCACTACAAAAAGGGCTCGGCGGACCTGGCGCTGGTCAAGCGATGGGGCCTGTTTATCATGCTTGGCTCCCTGCTGGGGATCGCTGCGGCGACGGTGAGCTCGAGCCAGTTTCTTTCCATCCTGTTTGGTGTGCTAACGCTGTTGGTGGCCCTGAAAATGCTGCTGCCAATGTCGGAGTGGCGCCTTGCCAACGCGGTGCCGACATCGCGCTTGTCTTACCTGATTCCCGCGGCGATTGGCGGCTTTTCAAGCATGATGGGTATTGGTGGTGGAACACTGGGTGTACCGACCTTGAACTTGCTTAACTTCCCCATGCAGCGTGCCGTGGGAACGGCGGCAGGGTTTGGCGTATTGATCAGTATTCCCGGCAGCATCGGTTACATTGTGTCGGGATGGTCTGTTCAGGCGCTGCCGAGCGGCTATCTGGGGTATATCAACTTGATTGGTCTGGCGCTGGTGGCGCCGCTCGCGGTGGTGATGGCGCCCTTTGGCGCGCGTCTGGCACACCGCCTGTCGGCCAGACAGCTGCAACAGTTGTTTGGCGGTTTTTTGTTCCTCGTCGCAGCGAGAATGTTCATCAAGGTGCTGATGTGATGCGTGGCAGCATGCAGGTTGTGGGGCAGGCGCTGGTTGCCTGTGTTTTTGCGGGGGCATTGCTGCTGCTCAGTGAGAGCCTGCAGGCGGGAGAAAAATCGCCATTGAATCGCTTGCGGCCGCTGGATTCCCGTCCTGAACTGGATTCCGGTCAGGCACTCGGGCGAGCCTGTGTACCGGGCGAAACCGTGGTCATGCGCGAGAATGTCGGTAAAGACAGCAGCTACTGGCGAGGGCTTCATCGCGGCCAGTTTGTTGTCTGCACGGGCAATAGCCGAAACGGCGAGTTACTGGTGGCCGACGGCCCCGGCCGCGTCTGGCAGTTGTCGCGTACGCAGGTCAATGCGACGCGCTTTTTTCCGGCTGAGTGGACGGCCTACGATCGGGATTATCTGGTTTGGGCCTACGATAGAAATACGCTGATTTTCCGAGAGAGTCTGGCCAATAGTTTCGAAGGTAACTTCTTTTACCTGCTGCTGGACGACGATGGGGAAGGGCGACTCAACGGGGCCTTGCTGATTGATTCAGGCACGGGCTACGCCAATCTTCGCCCCTACATTGCGCCCCTGATTGGCAGCTCGCCGTTGACGGTCGTCAATACTCACAGTCACTGGGATCACTTCGGTGGCAATCGCGACTTACAGTCGCTGCCCAATGTCCGCTTTTATGGCTATCAACCGGATGGCCGCTATGAGCCGTTTCCCCAATATCCCCGGTACAGCGTCGATGCCCTGTTCGACGGCGAAGAGGAGTCCGTCCACCGTGAGCTAGGCATTGGCAAGCGGCGGGTAACAGCGCTGAAAATTCCCGGCCATACGGGAGACTCGATAGCCCTGTATGACGCCCGCGAACAGTTGCTGTTTACCAGCGATACCGTTTGTCCCTGTCTGCTGTTCATCGAAGACTGGTCGGCCTATTTACAGAGTGCGGCACTGCTCAAGCGCTTTGTGGCGGAGAACCCGGTCAAATGGCTGCTGGGCGGCCATCTTGAAATGTCGCGGCCCAAGGCGGACAACCGCCAGCACGAGTATTTTTATTTCGGCAGCAACAGCCATCGCGATGAGCACGCCTTGCAGCTTCCGCTGTCGTATCTGGCGCTGGCCGAGCGCGAGGTCAAACGGGTGCTTGCCGACGCCGATGATCAGGGGCCGCGTTACGATGCGCGGCGCATTGATAAACCGTTTCACGACGTGCCGATGGTGCCCGTGCCATTCCCCGGCATTCCCTCCTATTACCGGGACGATGCCAATCGTCTTGTCGATATTCTCCGCCAGCGCCACGCCAGCGACGAGCGCTGATACGAGCGTGTGCAATCTGCTGGCATTGTCATGTGGATACGCGTCGAAGTCGTGTTGCTTATTGCGAACATAAGTGCATAATACGAACTTAATCCTTGTTGAAGTGTTCACGCAGTTCCGTGGACCGGGAGAGTATATGAAGTTGTTAGTTGCACTGGGCGGAAACGCGCTACTGAAGCGGGGAGAATTTCCCAGCACATCGTCTCAGCGGGAAAATACGCGTATGGCCGCCCGTGCCTTGGAAAAGATCGCGCGCGAACACCAGTTGATTCTCAGTCATGGTAATGGCCCGCAAGTGGGTCTGCTGGCAATGCAAGCCGAGTGCTACGCGGGAGCAGAGGCCTATCCCTTTGATGTGATGTGTGCCGCGACTGCCGGCATGATTGGCTACATGATCGAGCAGGAGCTGGGCAATCTGCTGGGCTACGACGTGCCCATTGCTACGCTGCTGACCCGGGTGGCCGTGGACCCCGACGATCCCGAGTTCAGTGCGCCTACCAAGTTTGTCGGTACCGCTGTGGATGATGATGAAGCCGAGACGCTGAGCAACGCCCATGGCTGGCAGTTTCGTCGCGACGGCGACAAGCTGCGTCGCGTTGTGCCGTCACCAACACCACAGCGCATCATCTGGCACCGTCCCATTCGCTGGCTGTTGGATAATCACGCGGTTGTGATCTGTGCCGGCGGCGGTGGCATTCCTGTCGTGCATAATACCGAGGATGACAGTTACCGCGGCGTGGAGGCTGTGATTGATAAAGATCGTGCCTCCGGCCTGCTGGCCAGTGAGATTCCTTCCGATATGTTTGTGATTGCCACCGATGTCGATGGCGTTTATCTCGATTACGGCACCGATCGCCAACGGGTGCTGCGGCGCACTACGCCTGCCGAACTGGACGCGCTGAATTTTTCCAGTGGCTCTATGGGGCCGAAAGTGGATGCTGCCTGCCTGTTTGTAAGGCGCACCGGCAAACCGGCGGTGATCGGCTCGCTGGATCATATTGCCGACATCGTGGCCGGAACCAGTGGTACCTGGATCGAGCCCGATGCCGACTGAAGGCTTGCCACTGCGCATTCGTAGCCTCGGTGACCTGGCGCATCGCCAACTGGCCGAGCCAGGCATTCGCCTTCAGGTCGCCGCAGTTTTCGACCGCGTGGTGTATCTCAGTTGCGAGCCGCGCGATGCGGTCGTCGATTTCCCGCACCCGGGAATGGTAGTGCTTAGCCATCCGGATATTCCACCGGGCCCCTTGAATATCACCTTGAATCGCTGGCCGGACTGGTCTGCGCTTGCCGTGCATGATCGGGTGCAGAGCGATTCTCATGCACTGAATTTGTGCGGTCATCAATTGGTGCATGCCGGGCTGCCATTGTGGGGCTCTTGCCCGGATTGGCAGAGCCTGCCGCCCATCGGTGGTCTCGCGGACGCACTGCACGTCGGCGTGTCAGAGTGCGAACACAGCTCGGCGTTTTTGGCGCTGCTTTATGGCAGCGAAACGCTGTCGACGTCCCGGTTGGGGAGAACACTGGACCGGCTGGGTGAGGGGCTGTTCGCCTCAGACGAGCGGCTGGTAAGGCAGGGCGCCGAAGAGCTGGCGGGCTTGGGCAGGGGGCTCACTCCCGCTGGGGATGACTTTCTCTGCGGGCTGATGGTGGCACTGTGGTATCGCGGTCTGGCCGCTCAAACGCCGGTTTGCAACTGGCTGTACTCCTCCGCAGCACCGCGTACTACGCGGTTGTCGGCCGCGTTTCTGAGCTGTGCGTCCGTTGGCGCCCTCAATCAGAGCTGGCTGGACTTTGTTCAGTGGCTGCCCGATTTTAGTGCAGAGCACTTGTCGGGCAAACTCGCACCGCTACTGGCAGTGGGACATAGCTCGGGGGCCGATATGCTGGCGGGCTTTGCCTGGGGGCTAAAGCCCGCGTAAACGTTTATTGGCCGCAGTAGTCGGCAATCGCCGCGTCGACGGCGGCTTGTGCGCAGGCCTCATCAAGGTCGGCGCTGGCGCCTCCCACGCCCACCGCCCCCAGCAGTTTCCCATTAAAGAGAATCGGCAAGGCCCCTCGGGCATAAATCATATTTCCGCCTTCCAGTTCGGCGATGCGCTGCATTACCACGGATTCCGGCGGAATCGCGCCGCTTGGGCAGCGTGTGGCAGCGGCGGTCAGGGCTTTCCCCTGGCTGCCGTAGATGCTGGCCCAGTTGGAACCATCCATGCGGGCGAAGGCGATTAATCGGCCCCCGGCATCGCAGACTGCGATACAGACGGCAATCTCCAGTGATTGTGCTTTAGCGATGGCCGACTCAATAGCGGCGTTAGTGTTCGCGAGATTTAGGCCCATTTCTTGCTCCTGCATAAGTGAATAGGGATGTTTATACATTATGCGAATAAATGTTCATATAGTGAATATTATCTGCTATCGTGTCCCTTTCAAATAGCAATGAGTGGCGGTATGCGCACCTGGCTTCTGACAATCCTGTTTCTCTCGGCAGCCCTGGTAGCCTGTTTTGGTGGTGACGAGCAGCGCGCGGCAAGCGATGCGAACAGCGACAAACTGATTCTTTCGGCTACCAAGCCCGGTTCACGCATGGATCCGCACCTCGATGTGCAGTGGGAAGTGCTGTATGTGCTGTCGGCAGTGTACGACACGCTGATTTATCAGGGCGACGACGGTGACTTTGTTCCCGGTCTGGCACGCCGCTGGACGGTATCGGCCGATGGCCTGCGCTACGAGTTTCAGTTGCGCGACGATGTGAGCTTTCACGACGGCAGCGCGTTTAACGCCGAGGCCGTTAAATTCAATATTGAGCGTATTCAGTCTCTGGGTGCGCGATCGCTAAAAGCCAGCTCCCTGTTGGCATCGGTGCAGTCCGTGGCGGTAATGGATACCTATACGGTGGCCATTACATTGTCCCGCCCCGATGCCTTTTTTCTGTTTAATCTGAGCCTGCCCTATATCGGCATGGTCTCGCCGACTGCAGTGAGAGAGTGGGGCGACGCCTACCATCTTCACCAGTCTGGCACCGGCCCCTTCAAGTTTGTGGAATATCGCCCCGGCAATCGCTATCGACTGCAGCGGAATCCCGACTATCAGTGGGCACCGGAAATTTATCGGCAACACGGCGCCGCGCATTTGCGGGAAATTGAGTGGCGGTTTCTGCCGGAACCCTCCAGTCGCGCACCGGCTTTGGAGGCTGGCGATGTGAATGTCGCCTTTGATCTGGTGCCGACCAACCTCAACCGTATTTTGAATTCGCCGACGCACCGTATCGAAACGGCCTACCTTACCGGGCAGCCTTCCTACTGGTTTATCAATACGCAGCGTGCGCCGACCGATGAGCTGGCGGTGCGCAAGGCAATGCTGTACGCCGCCGATATGGTAGGCGGAACGAAGGCGATTACTCGCGGTATTTCGCCGGTGTCCTACGGGCCGCTGGCGCAAGTGACTCCCGAGTACAGTCACAAGTTGGATACGCTCTATCCCCATAACCCCGATAAAGCGCGAACGCTGCTTGATGACGCGGGCTGGGTGGATCGCGATGGCGATGGTATTCGCGAGAAAGACGGCAAACCGCTGCGAGTGACCATGTCGATGGTGTCCTGGGGGCAGAGCCGTTCGTTCAGTGTGCTGCTGCAATCCCAGTTGCGTGAGGTAGGGATTGACCTGGAATTGGAAATGCTGGACCACGCAGTGCAGATCGCGGCGGGGCGCCGGGGGCTGAAAAATATGTTGTTCACCGGCTCCTCAGGCTATTCCGCGGCGGATTCACTGCGGCCCTTTTTTCATTCGGAGAATGCCGACAATGGCTTCGCATTCTCAAAGTTTAAAGACCCGGAGCTGGACCGCCTGATTGAGGAGGCGGAGGTCACACTCGATAAAGATACGCGCTTGGATCTCTACGAGCGTGTGCAGCTCCGCATTATGGAGCAGGCGCTGATTCTGCCGATCTATGACTACGCCCTGTTGATCGGTGTGGAAAATCGCGTGCAGGGCCTCAGTTGGCACTCGGTGGGCCTGGTGCCCAGTTTCTACGAGATGTATCTGGAGGGGGGGCCATGATCCGCTATCTGCTTACGCGCCTGCTCACTGCCGTGCCAGTCATTCTCGGTGTGGTCAGCCTGACCTTTGTGATGATGTACATGCTGCCGGGTGACCCGGCGTCCACGATGCTTGCCAAGTCTGGTGCCTCGGCGCAGCAGATTGCCGAGTTGCGCGCGGAGCTGGGTCTGGATCGTCCCCTATACGTTCAGTATTTCCAGTACCTGTTCAATGTGCTGACGGGCGACATGGGGGAGTCTATCGCCAGCAACCGGCCTGTGTTCGACATGTTGCTGGAAGTCTTGCCGATGACGCTGGTGTTGGTGCTGCTGGCCATGCTGCTGGCGGTGCCGCTGGGCGCCCTGACCGGTGTTGTGGCGGCGGTGCGCGAAAACACGTGGGTAGATCGATTGCTGGTTGGCCTGAGTGCGGTCGGCGTGTCGATGCCGTCATTCTGGATGGCACTGATGATGATTTTGCTGTTTTCCGTCACGCTCGGCTGGCTGCCGGCGTCGGGGCAGGGCAGCGTGGCACATCTGGTGTTGCCGACGCTGGTGCTGGCTGTCGGCGCGGTGGGTACTATCGCGCGCTCGGCGCGCACCGGCATGATCGATGTGATGAAGCAGGACTACATTCGCACCGCCCGGGCGCAGGGCAAAACCGAGCGCAATATCCTGCTGGTGCACGCCTTGCCCAATGCGCTGATTCCCGTCGTGACCATTATTGGTCTGCAATTTGGCTGGCTGCTGTCGGGCTCCTTCATTGTCGAAACCGTCTTTTCCCGGCAGGGCCTGGGATCAACCTTGATCAACGCCATTATCGACCAGGATTTGCCGCTGGTGCAGGGCGCAGTGTTGATGACCTCGGTGCTCTACGTGCTGATTAATATTCTGGTGGATTTGGCCTATGCCCTGATCGACCCGCGGATTAGGTACAGTTGATATGGCGATTTCCGCAAAGCCGGTTGTTAACCCCGGTCCCATTCGCAAGCTGTGTGGCGGCGTGGGGAATCTGTTTGTTCACCCGGTGGGGCGCTGGGCTTCCACGGTGCTGGTCGTGTTCGCGCTGGTGGCCGTGCTGGCACCACTGATCGCACCCTACGATCCCTTTGCGGTGAATACCGAGGACTCAATGCAATCGCCCAGCCTCGAACACCTGATGGGCACCGATCTGCTGGGGAGAGACATATTCAGTCGCGTGGTTTTCGGCGCTCAGGTATCGATGCTGATTGGTGTGGTGGCACTGCTTATTTCGGTGAGTATCGGCGTTGCCATCGGGCTGTTTGCGGGCTACTACGGCGGCCGAATTGACGAGATAGCCATGCGGCTGATTGACACGCTGATGGCGTTTCCCGGCATTCTGTTGGCGCTGACCGTGGTGGCTTTGCTCGGGCCGGGTATCGAAAACGTGATGATTGCGGTGGGCATTGGCGGCATTGCCAATTTCGCGCGCGTTGTGCGCGGATCGGTGCTGTCGATCAAAGAAGATATATATGTGGATGCGGCGCGCAGCACCGGCGCCAGCGATCTGCGGGTGATCTTTCTGCACATTCTGCCCAATGCCATGCCGCCGGTACTGACTCTGGCGAGCATGTCTTATGGCTGGGCGCTGCTCAGCGCGGCTGGACTGAGCTTTCTTGGCCTGGGCGCCACACCGCCAACCCCGGAGTGGGGCGCGATGCTCGGTGAGGGGCGCGATCTGATGTGGGATGCGCCCTGGACCGTGGTCTTTCCCGGTATCGCCATCCTCTGTGTGGTGCTGGCATCCAACCTGCTGGGCGATGCCCTTCGGGATATTCTCGATCCGAGGCTGAAGTCATGAGTCTGCGGGAATGTTCTCTGCTGGTTCACGCGGGCTTGCTGATTACCGACCCCAGTAGCAGTCCTGGGATTCTCCGTGATGCGGGACTGTGTATCGACAATGGGCAGATTATTGATGTCGGCCCCTACGACTATCTGCGTCAGCGTTATAAGCCCGCGGCGCGGGCGGGTGGCCCAGACGTCGTGGTGATGCCGGGCATGATCAATGCCCACGACCACGGCCGGGCCATCTCCCCGCAGCAACTCGGGATTGCCGATCAATTGCTGGAAATCTGGATTCTGGAATTGCTGTGCATGCCGGGGCTGGATCGCTACACCGAGACCGCCCTGAGCGCCTTGCAGCAACTGCGCCACGGTGTGACCAGCAGCACCAACAGTTACTACCGCCCCGGCGAGTTTCTCAGCGATTTGGACGCCGCGGCGGCCGCCTATCGCGATAGCGGTCTGCGTTGCGGTCTGATTGCCAGTGCGATGGATCAGAGCGTCGTCGAACAGCTGCTTCGCGGCGCCATGCCCTCCATGCCTCGCGATTTGCAACAGCGTTGTGGCGAGATGCTGGCCGCGCGCAGCCGCTTCGATGCCGAGCATTATTTTGAGCAAATGCGCAGCGCCTGTAATCACTACGAGGACAGTCCCCAGTGGCTGATGACGGGGCCAGTGTCCCTGCACTGGTGTTCAGACGAACTGTTGTCATCGATCTGGCAGTTTGCTGAACAGCAGGGGCTGGCGATTCAGGCTCACGCACTGGAGAGCCCCTATCAGCAGTGGTGTGCCGAGCAGCGTTATGGCCGTTCCGTTGTGGCGTATTTGCAGTCATCGGGATTGCTCAACGCGCAACTGTCATTGGCCCACGGTGTGTTCACGACACGCGACGATATGGAGCTGCTTGCCAACGCGGGCAGCTCGATTGTTCACAACGCCAGCTCCAACTTGCGATTGCGCAACGGTATCGCGCCGCTGTGCGAGATGCTCGACGCCGGTGTAAATGTGGCTCTTGGCCTCGACAGCATGGCGCTGAATGACGATGCCGATCTGTTCCAAGAAATGCGCCTGGTGGCGAACCTGCATCGCTCGCCATCGCAGCAACTGGACGCCCGTCAGGTGTTTTCAATGGCAACGATTAACGGCGCCAAGGCACTGGGAAAGTCTGCAGAGCTCGGTTCGTTGGAGTGCGGCAAACAGGCCGATTTTTTGGTGCTGGATGTGAGCCGCCTGCCGGTGCCCCGAGTGGCCTTGGACACCAATATCTTTGCGCAGCTTCTCCACTACGCCGGTGCAGACACCATCCGGCAGGTATACGTCGCAGGAGAATGTGTGATGGACGAGGGGCATCACCGTCGGCTCGACGAAGCTTCTCTGCGCGACGACCTCTATCAGCAGCTCAGCCTGTTTGGTCTGCGCAAGGTGGCGACCAGTCAGGCGTCCTTAGCGGAGATCAAACCCTATCTCGCTGATTATCTGGCGGCCAGACGCGGCGTTTGAGCCGCGCGTTTCTCCGACTTCACTGCGATAACAGGGCGATTATGGCTTGGCGTTTCGATAGTGCGATGTTACCATTTAGAACAATAGTTCAATATGCGAACTAAAGAGATGTGAGGTGAGAATTTGAAACGCTTACGTATAGGTGTGCACTACGAACCCTCCGGAATTGATCCGCATATCGGTTCGGCGGAATTGGCCCTGCAAATGACTAATGGCGTGTTTGATACGCTGGTCAATAAAACGGTGGAGGGCGACTATCTGCCCGGGCTGGCTGAGCGCTACCAGGTTTCTGACGACGAGTGCTGCTACATATTTTTCCTGCGCAGCGATGTGCATTTCCATGACGGCACACCGTTCAACGCGAACGCGGTGAAATTTTCACTGGATCGCGCTCACAACCCGGAAAACCAGTCGCAGCTCGCGGGCAGTTTGCTCGGCAGTTACAAGAGCTGCCGGGTCATTGACGAATTCTGTGTCGAAATTATTCTCGACGAGCCCTACGCGCTGTTGCTTGATGCGCTCAGTCAGGGCTGGTTGGCGCCGGTTTCTCCCGCCGCCGTGGAGAAGCTCGGTAACGCAGGGTTTGCCCGTCATCCGGTGGGCACTGGGCCGTTTATCTTCGATAACTGGAAGGCGGGCGAAAGCCTGACCATTCGGCGCAATCCGGACTATGCCTGGGCACCACCGCTGGTGAATAACCCCGGTGCTGCGTCTGTGGATGAAATCGAGTTTCGCTTTCTGGCAGACAATGCGCTGCGTACTGCCGCCTTGCTGGACGACGTGGTTGACGCGATTTTCTATGTGACGCCGAGTGATTGTGCCCATTTGCGTGAGCACGGCGCGTTCAATGTTGAGACCTGGCCGATTCGCGGTATCCCGGTCAGCATGATGATGAATATTCATCGATCGCCGACCAGTGAGCTGGCGGTGCGCAAGGCGATCAGCCACGCGGTGGATCGCGATGCACTGGTGGAAGAGGTTTTTCATGGCGAATTCGAGCGGGCTTACGGCCCGGTTTCGCAATTCACCCTGGGCTACGAACCGGCAGTAGAAAAGTATTATCCCTTTAACTCCGGCCTTGCCGAAGCCTTGCTCAATGAGGCGGGCTGGCTCTACAAAGAAGATGGTAAACGCTACAAAAACGGTCAGCCATTGAAAGTGCAGTTCTATGCCTTGCCGGTCAATTTCTACCCGCAGTTCGGCAAAATTGTCACCCGAATGCTGGCGGACATCGGGATTGAAGTGGAGGTCGTTCAGCTCGATCCAGTGCCGTGGATTCGCGCGGGTATGGCCGGTGAACACCACCTGATCCCTCAGGGCAAATACGCCAGTTCCTCGCAAATGCTGAGCTTTGTCTATCATTCCCGCCACAGTGGTCCCAATGGCTACGGCTGGACAAAGCGCAGTGCGAATGATGTGCCCCAGTTAGACCCGCTGATTGAGCGCGCCGAGAAGACCTTGGCAACGGCGGATTTTGTGCCGCTGTTCCAGAAAGTCCAGACGCTGGTCATGGAAAACGCTCTGGCTGTGCCCCTGCACTGCAATACCAATATTGTGGCTACCAAGAAATCCATCAGCGGTATTCGCTTTGATGCCATTGGTGCCTACCCGCTGTTTCACGATACCCGCATCGGCGACAGCGAGGGTGAGGAGGTGGCCGTATGAGCAGCCGCTTGTTGATCCGTCCCCGGGAGTACCACGATTCGGTGCGACTGATGCAGGTATCGGAACGCGTACGCCGCGAGAGCGGGGCGCGTGAGGCCATCTTGATGATGGCAACCGACAACAACAAAAAGATTCTTGCTGCGGCAGGCATTCAGGACGAAGCGCTGGGCACCGCCCGTGCCGACGATCTGGTGATTGCCGTTGTGGCCGATGGTGAGGAACAGGCGGCCGCAGCGCTGGCGCTGGCGGCCGAGCTGCTCAACGCCCGCAGTCAGTCGGCGGCGGGAAGTTATCGTCCTCGCACTCTGGAAGCTGCCCTGGCTGCAGACCGCCAAAGCAATATTGCGCTGATTTCCGTGCCCGGTGATTACGCGGCGGCGGAGGCGCGTCGGGCGCTGAACAATGGCCTTAACGTAATGCTGTTCAGCGATAACGTCAGCGTTGAAGAGGAATTGTCGCTGAAGCAGCAGGCCACAGAACAGGGCCTGTTGCTGATGGGCCCGGATTGCGGCACCGCAATTATTAACGGCGTCGGTCTCGGCTTTGCCAATGCGGTAGCGCGCGGACCGGTCGGTATTGTCGGTGCTTCGGGTACCGGTGTGCAGGAAATCAGCGTATTGCTGGATCGCATGGGCGTGGGTATTTCCCAGGCCATTGGTACCGGCGGTCGCGACCTGAAAGCCGAGATTGGCGGCCTGACTATGCTGATGGCTATGGATATGTTGGCGGCCGATCCGCATACCCGCCTGATTGTACTTACCTCCAAGCCACCGGCAGCGGTGGTGACCGAGAAAATTCTGGCCAGAGCGGCGGAGTTGGACAAGCCCGTGGTGGTTAATTTCCTGGGTGCCGAGGCGCCCGAGGACGGCCCGGTCAATGTACAGTTTACGGCCTCGCTGGAAGACACCGCGATCGCGGCGGCCCGCCACTGCGCGTCAGAGCGTTCTCTGCCGTTGCTGAGTGCCGAGAATATTCGCGCCTTTGCCAAGGCGGAAGCGGCGAAGTTAGCTCCCGGACAGCGCTATGTTCGCGGTCTGTACGCCGGGGGCACTCTTTGCTACGAGGCGCTGCTGATGCTGTCGCCCGTGTTGGGCGAGGTCTATTCGAACCTTGCCAGTGATCCCGCCTGTCAACTGCCCGAGCTGATGAGCAGTGTTCAACACAGCGTGGTGGATTTGGGCGACGACGCCTACACCCAGGGGCGCGCTCACCCGATGATCGATCCTACGCTGCGTATGCAGCGTATTGCCCGCGAAGCCGACGACCCGGAGGCCGCCGTGCTGTTGCTCGACCTGGTGCTGGGCTTCGGCGCCCACGACAATCCCGCCGCCGAGTTGGTGGAGGCGATTACCGTGGCCCGGGCTAAAGCCGCCGAGGCGGGGCGTTACCTGCCTGTGATCGTCAATCTCTGTGGCACCGATGCCGACAGTCAGCAATGCAGCGAACAGCTATCACTGCTGCGCGACGCCGAGATTACTGTTGCCTGGAGCAACGCAGAAGCGGTGCGCATGACGCTGGCACTGCTGGGAGAAATTCATGGCTGATAACACGACACCAAGGCTGTTTTTACAGGACATTCACGTCATCAACATCGGTCTGGATCTGTTTTCCGACACGCTTCAGGCCCAGCAGGTTGCCGTGACTCAGTTGCAGTGGGAGCCCCCTGCGCAGGGGGACCCGGAGCTGATGGATATGTTGAATGATCTGCTTTAAGTACCGGTAAAAAATGTACCGGAAAGAAAGTACCGGTAAAACAGCTCAAGCGCGAGCGCACCGCGCCGGGAAATAAGCAGAAGACGAATAGCGATCAAGAGGTAGTCATGACTGATCTCAAACAGAAAATTGAAGCCGCCAACCAAAAGACGATGGAGATTATTCTCTCCGGCAGTCCGATGTTGGTAGATGTCGCACCGGCACGCGAAGTGGTGCCGGGGATGACCGACAATATGATTCTGCATTCAGCCCCGGCCATTGCCTGGGAAGACATGTGTGGCCCGCACAAAGTGGGCGTGATTGGCGCCGCTCTGTGGGAAGGGCTGGCGAGTTCGCCGGAAGATGCCGACAGCAAAATTCGCCGCGGCGAAATTCTGGTCGAGCCCTGTCACCATCACGACAGCGTGGGTGCCGGAGCCGGGATTACCTCCGCGTCCACACCGATGCTGGTGGTTGAGAATACCACCTACGGAAACCGCGCTTACAGCTGTATTTCCGAGGGCGGCGGCCTGCGTCTGCTGAAGTGGGGGGCCTATGATGAGGATATCGCCAAGCACTTGAGCTGGCAGGCAGAGGTGCTTGGCCCAGTGCTGCAAAAGGCCGTGCGTGCTTCTGGTGGCATTGATGTAAAAAGCATTGTGTCCCGCGCCGTACAGATGGGCGATGAGTGTCACAATCGCACCGTTGCTTCGACGGGGTTGTTCCTCAAAGAGCTCTACGGTCCGCTGGTAGATATTGACGGTGTTTCCGACAAAGACCTGCTGGACTCGATCCGCTTTATGGTCGAGGCCGATCAGTTCTTCCTCCACGGCATTATGGCCGCCGCCAAGGCCATTCTGCTCCCGGCCAAAGGCTTGTCTCACAGCACCATCGTGACCGCAATGGCTCGCAACGGCGTGGAATTCGGGATTCAGGTAGCCGGTCTGGGCGACCGCTGGTTCCGCGCTCCGGCGAATCCGGTCAATGGTCTGTACTTCCGTTCCGAATGGAGTGACAAGGACGCGGCGCCGGATCTGGGCGACAGCGCCATTACCGAAACCGTGGGCTTGGGTGGCTTTATTCAACCCGCTGCGCCGACGGTGCAGCAATACGTGCAGGGCAGCCTGCAGCAGGCGATTGCCAACACCCAAGAGATGACGCAGATCTGTGCGGCCAGCAACAACGATGTGCGCATTCCCGCCATGGACTTTGCTGCGGCCCCCGTCGGCATTGATATTCGCAAAGTAGTGCAGACCGGCATTGCTCCGCTGATCGATACCGCCATCACACACAAAGAGGGCGGTTTGATCGGCGCCGGCGAAGTGCGCGCGCCGATCGCTTGTTTCGAGCAGGCGTTGAAGGCCTTTGCTGCCGAATACATGCAGTGAGGGGTGCGTGGTGAATCTTCCTGAACGCATACACGAGGCAAATCTGAATGCGCTGGACGCCATGCGTCAGGCGAATCCGGTCTGGGTGGATGTGCGCCCGGCGTTGGAGGTTTTACCGGGCATGAGCAAAAACACCGTGCTGCATGCCGGACCGCCCATTGCCTGGGAAGACATGTGTGGCCCGCAGAAAATGGGCGTGCAGCAGGCACTGATTTACGAAGGGCTGGCCGACGATGAAGAGGCCGCTGCGGCAATGATTCGCGCCGGGGAAGTGGTGCTGGCGCCCTGTCATGAATACCAGGCCGTCGGCGGCATGGCCGGTATCACCAGCGCTTCCAGCCCCATGGTGGTGGTGCGCAACGAGCAACACGGCAACTACGCGTACTCCCAGTTGTTCCAGGGGCCGGCTGGCGGTTTGCAGGACCGCGACGCCTACAATGTCGAGGCGCGCAAACAGTGGCGCTGGCTGGATTCGGTGCTGGGGCCAACACTGGCGGCGGCGGTGAAAGAAGTGGGTGGCCTGCCGGTAAAGCCGATTATTGCCCGTGCACTGGAAATGGGCGACGAGTGCCACAACCGCAACAGTGCAGGCAGTTCGCTGATTCTCAATGCGCTGGTCGAGGCCATGTTCAAAACCTGTCGCGACCGCGAAACACTGCGCCAGAGCATTGCTTACTTGAGCTGGGCCGATCAGTTTTCGCTGTGTGTGTCGATGGCGGCCGCCAAGGCCACTACTGACGCGGCCAAGAATATTCCCTACAGCACCGTCGTGACCACAATGGCCCGCAATGGCGTGGACTTTGGGATCAAGGTCAGCGGCCTTGGCGAACAGTGGTTTACCGGCCCTGCCCAGCGCGTGGAAGGCCTGTATTTCTCCTCAGACTGGGGCGATGACGACGCTGTGCCGGATATGGGCGACAGCGCCATTATGGAAACCTACGGTATTGGCGGTCATGTTCAGGCTGCGGCACCGGCGTTGCAGCAGTTTGTTTCCGGGTCTTTCAGCCGCGCGGTTGCGCTGACCCGCGAAATGGGTCAGATCACGGTTGGCACGATGGATGAATACCGTATTCCGAACATGGATTTTGCAACGGCGCCCATCGCCACGGATATCCGCAAAGTCGTGCAGACCGGGGTGACGCCGGTTATTGATACCGCCATCGCCCACAAGAAGGGCGGGGTGATCGGCGCCGGGCAAACCCGCGCACCGCAGCAATGTTTCAGCGAAGCCCTGCGGGCCTTCGCTGCTAAATACCGAACACCGGGAGCCGCCTGATCCGGAGCCAACATGAGTGCACTGATCGACATTCGCCATCTGACCACGGTATACGAGACCCGCGCAGGCGTGGTCAAAGCCGTAGACGATATTTCCTTTGCCGTGGCGCGGGGTGAAACCCTCGCGCTGGTGGGGGAGAGTGGCTCGGGCAAGAGCAACGCGGTGCTGTCGATTCTCGGCTTGATCCAGTCGCCGGGAAAAATCAGTCAGGGCGAGATTCTGTTTGACGGTGACGACCTGTTGAGTCTCAGCGAAGAAGACTTCCGCCGCCTTCGTGGTAACCGTATTTCCATGGTTTTTCAGGACCCGATGACGGCGCTGAACCCGCTGTTGAGTCTCGGTCGTCAACTCCGGGATATCGTGATGCAACACCTGGGCATGAACCGCGCGCAGGCGCAGCAGCGCGCAATTGAACTGATGACCAAGGTCGGCATTCCCGACCCCGAGTCCCGGCTGAGCGACTACCCGCACCAACTGTCCGGCGGGATGCGTCAGCGGGTGATGATTGCCATGGCGCTGGCTTGCGAGCCCGACCTGCTGATTGCCGATGAGCCCACCACGGCGCTGGATGTCACGATTCAGGCGCAGATTGTGGCACTGATCAAAGAGATCCAGCAGGAATTCAATATGGGCGTGATCTGGATTACCCACGATCTTGGCCTGGTGGCGACGATGGCTGACCGGGTGATGGTGATGTACGCCGGTCGCATTATTGAAACCGCGGACGTACAGGCACTTTATGCCTCACCGCGCCATCCCTATACCCGCGCATTGCTGGATTCAATGCCGAGAGTCGATCAGGCTCCAGACGGCCCGCTGCGCGCAATACCGGGAATGACACCGGATCGGACACTGGATACCGGCGCCTGCCGTTTTGCCGATCGCTGCGCCTTCGCCGACGAGCACTGCCGAACAGAAGAGCCGACGCTGGTGGCTGACGATAGTCGCCAACACGCCGTGAGTTGCTGGAAGTGGGAAACACTGCCTGCCTCCGCCGCACAGGAGGCATCGCAATGACCGCGCCGCTGATTACGGTTGATGATGTTGCCGTCCATTTCCCGGTTGAAGCCGGCGGACTGCGCCGACAGGTGCTGGGAACGGTGAAAGCCCTGGACGGCATTACCTTTACCATCAAGCGGGGCGAAACCCTTGGCTTGGTCGGCGAGTCCGGCTGTGGCAAGTCGACAGTAGGTCGGGTGATTATGAATTTGCTGGCGCCCTCTGAAGGTCGCGTCAGTTTCGATGGTGAAGACCTTACGCGGCTGAAATCACGTCAGCGCAGAGAGCTTCGCAAGCGCATGCAAATGGTCTATCAAGATCCCTATGCCTCGCTGAATCCGCGAATGACTGTCGGCCAGATCGTCGGTGATCCGCTGGCTATTCACGGTTTGTATCGTGGCCGCAAAAAACTCGAGCGTATTCAATACCTGCTGGATATCGTCGGCTTGGGTGCAGACTGTATTGACCGCTATCCCCATCAGTTTTCCGGTGGACAGCGTCAGCGGGTGGGGATTGCCCGAGCGCTGGCCGTCGACCCGGAGTTCATTGTGCTGGATGAGTCCATTGCTGCACTGGACGTCTCTATTCAGGCGCAGATCATCAATCTGCTGCAAAAGTTGCAGGCAGAGCTGGGCCTGACCTATCTGTTTATTTCTCACGACCTGTCCGTGGTTCGTCATATTTCTGACCGGGTCGCGGTGATGTACTTGGGTAAAATTGTTGAGATTGGCAGCAGCGAACAGATTTATCAGAACCCCATGCATCCCTATACCCAGGCGCTGTTGGCCTCTGTGCCGGTTCCCGATCCGGTACTGGCGTCCGCACGCGGCGCAGCACCGTTAAAAGGGGAGTTGCCCAGCCGCCTCAATCCTCCGCAGGGTTGTCGCTTCTCCGACCGTTGCCCCAAGGCCACGTCGCTGTGTCGTGAGCAGGAGCCGTTCACCACGGTTCGCGAACCCGGTCATATGCTGGCTTGCCACCACGCCTGAGCCGCCGCTTACAACCGTTCTGTCTCTTTCCAAGTCTTTGTTTCTGAAGGCCTATTCCGCTTTGCGCACCAAAATTGCATAGCCGTGTATATACGCGCCTTAACACCGCTGTGACATTGCAGATTCATCGCCAAAAAAATCCCGCCAATGCTTGCCAAGCGAACATTTGTACGTATAATGAAACTATGGTTCGCGATAAGAACATTTGTTATCGCAAGCGCCTCCCAGATTCTGGCGAGAAACATCCTTCCGGCGATACGGAGTTCACATGTCTTATTCCATGCTCATCGACGGCTGCCTGGTTCAATCTGAATCCTGCTATCCCGTAGTCAACCCTGCCACTGAAGAACTGATTGCTCAGGCGCCAGACTGCAGTAAAGAGCAGTTAGATGCGGCGGTAACCGCGGCAAAAGCCGCGCAAGCCGAGTGGGCTGTCGATGAAGAAAAGCGCAGAGCGGTATTAGTGGCCTGTGCCGATGCACTGCGTGCCAACGCCGAGTCATTGGCGGCGATCCTCACCGCAGAGCAGGGCAAACCGCTGGCAAAAGCTCAAAACGAAATTATGGGGGCGGCCGCCTGGTTGAGTTACAGCAGTACGCTGGAATCGCCGGTAGACATTATTAAAGATGACGACGCATCGCGCGTTGAAATTCACCGCCGCCCGCTGGGTGTCGTAGCCGGCATTGTGCCGTGGAATTACCCGGTAATGACCACGATGTGGAAGCTGGCACCGGCGCTGATGGCGGGCAACACCGTGGTGCTCAAATCGTCGCCGTACACGCCGCTGGCAACACTCAAGGTAGCCGAACTGTTCAAAGACATTATTCCGCCGGGGGTTGCCAACTTCCTCAGTGGCGGCGATGACCTGGGTAAGTGGATGAGTGCGCATCCGGGGGTCGCCAAAGTCAGCTTCACCGGATCAACCCGTGCTGGCAAAAATGTGGCCGCGTCGGCAAGCAATGATCTCAAACGTCTTTTACTGGAGCTCGGCGGCAACGATGCCGCCATTGTTCTGCCGGGCGTAGACCCGAAAACCGTGGCGCAGAAGCTGTACACCGCGGCCTTCGAAAACTGCGGTCAGGTCTGCGTTGCCATCAAGCGCATCTATATACACAAAGAAATTTACCCGGCGGTGGTTGCGGAGCTGAAGGCCTGCGTTGAATCCGCCGTTGTGGGCAATGGAACCGACCCGGAGGTGACCGTTGGACCGCTGAACAATGCCGCACAACTGGCGCGGGTGATGGAGTTGGCGGACGACGCCAAAGCCGATGGCGGGCAGTTTATTGCCGGCGGCGAGCGAATTGGCGACAAGGGCTACTTCTATGCGCCGACGCTGGTCACCGGCCTGCCGCGCCACAGCCGGCTGGTCGTGGAGGAGCAGTTTGGGCCGATTGTGCCACTGCTGGAGTTCAGTGATATCGATGAACTGATTGCTCACCTTAATCAAAGCAAATTTGGCCTGGCGGGCTCGGTATGGTCGCCCGATGTGGCCGAGGCAACGGCAATCGCTGCACGCCTCGAAACCGGCACGGTGTGGATTAACCAGCACCTGGCCATGATTCCTCAGGCACCGGTATCCGGCCGCAAATGGTCGGGGGTCGGTGTGGAGAACGGGCAGCTTGGCTTTGAAAGTTACAGCGAGCTGCAAACCCTGTCGATTGCGAAAAGCTGATGTAGTACGGAGAGAAACGATGAAAATTTACGATATTACCCTCGATATAGAACCCGGCATGCTGTATTGGCACGAGGGCAAAACCCCGGAAGTGATGGATGTAACCACCATCAAAGATGGCGCTCCGTCTAACGTTACCCGCTGGTTGATCGGTTCACATACTGGCACCCATATCGATGCTCCTCGCCACTTTATTGATGACGGCGCAACGGTAGAACAGTTGCCCATTGAGATGTTTGTCGGGCGCACCCGGGTGATGGACCTGATTCACATTGGTGATCGTGCGATTACAGCTGACGATATCAAGGCGATCGGTCTGGACGGTGTGACCCGCGTGCTGTTCAAAACCACCAACTCTGCAAAGCGCATGATCAAGAAAGAATTCTCGGATGACTGGGTGGGTATTGCTCCCTGCGCTGCCCAGTATCTGGTGGATAACGGCGTGCAGTTTGTCGGTATCGACTACGTGACCATCGAGGCGCCAGAGCACTCCGTAGAGTGGCCGACACACCACATTCTGTGCGGCAACAACGTGATTATTCTCGAGGGCGCCAAAGTAGGTGAGATTCCCGACGGTGAGTACTTCATGTGCTGCCTGCCCATGCGCCTTAAGGGATCGGAAGGGGCGGCGACCCGCACCATTCTTATCGACGGCATCACTGAGGGCTGATCGATGGCAGGGGTGATCTCCACACCGCACACGCTGGCAACCGAAGCCGGTATGCAGATGTTCCGCGCTGGCGGCAATGCCGTCGATGCGGCGCTGGCGGCGGCGGCCGTGCTGACGGTGGTTTACCCTCACCAGTGCGCCTTGGGTGGTGATGCCTTTGCGCTGGTCGAGTCGGCGAGTGGAGACGTCACCGCTTACAACGGCTCTGGCGCGGCGCCCGCCGGGCTCGACGCCGACCTGCTTCGTGCCCGTTACGATGGCATTCCCGATGCGGGGCCGCTGTCGATCTCGGTGCCCGGTCTGGTCGCGGCCTGGCACAGCCTGTCGTCCTCGCAGGGAACACTGCCGTGGGCCGAATTACTGGCTCCGGCGATTGCGCTGGCCGACGACGGCGTGGCGGTATCGCGCTCGTTGGCGGCGGGCATTTTATACCGTCAGGGCGCGATGAACCGTGCCTTGCGCGAGTTGTTACTACCGGGTGATCGACCCTTGGCGGAAGGCGAATGCTTTGCCCAGCCCGCGTTGGCCGACACCCTGAGAATCCTGGCTGAGGAGGGCGCGGACAGTTTTTATCGGGGTTCGCTGAGTCAGCGCATTGTGCGCGGGCTGAACGCCGAAGGCTGCCCGATCAGCAGTGAAGATCTCGCATCGCATCAGACCGCGCTCGACGACGCGCTGTCGCTGCACTATGACGGTGTTGAATTTCTCTGCTGTCCGCCTAACTCCCAGGGCTTTGTTTTGCTCGAAGCCCTGGCGTCGCTGGACGCACTCGGCCTGTCACTGGATGCCCGCGGTGAAGGTGCCCGGCATCTGCTGCAGGCGCTGTTGATGGCGGCCGATGATCGAGAAGCCTTGTTGGGAGATCCAAAGCGTAATCCGATTGATATGGCCGCGCTGTTTGATCGCACGGCACTGGCAAACCGACTCAGCCACGCGATTCAGACCGGGCAGGCACCTGCGGTGAATAATCCGGTGGCTCACGGCGATACCGTTGCCGTTTGTGCGATGGATGACAGCGGCGTGTCGATTTCGCTGATTCAAAGTGTGTTTCAGACCTTTGGCTCAGCTGTCCTCGAGCCCGAGACCGGCATTATTTTTCACAATCGCGCGCGGGGATTCTCGCTCGACCCTGAGGCCCCCAACTTTCTGCGCGCGGGCTGTCGTCCCGCTCACAGCTTGATGCCGTTGCTGTTGCGCCGCGAAGGCCGCGTCTTCGCCTCGCTGGGCACCATGGGTGGCAAAGCCCAGCCTCAGATTCTTGCCCAGTTGCTGCCGGGTGTGATGGCGGGCACGGCCTCGCTGGAGGCTGTGCTGGCAACGCCGCGCTGGGTATTCGGCGCCCGGGATATTGATTTTCCTGGCCCTACGGTGGCCATCGAAGCCGATGCGCCCGCCGAACTGGATCAACATTTGAAAATACATGGCCTGGATGTGGCTCGCGTGCCTGCCTGTTCCGAAAGCGTGGGCCATGCCCAGGCGGTCCGCCGCCGCGCGGACGGAGAACTGGAAGGCGCCGCTGACCCACGCTCGGATGGCAATGCCGGCGTCTGTGCCGACTGAGACATCGCCGCTGCCGCTGATAATTTCGTGAGGTATTCGTGAACAAGGAATTACTGCAAGCCACACAGGATCGGATTAACCGTATGCCGCGCGTCCGTCTCGGTCAGTTTCCCACCCCATTGATGGAAGCGCCGCGTTTGAGTGAAGCACTGGGCGGGCCGCGCATTCTGTTCAAACGGGATGACCTGAGTAATGTCGGTCTGGGTGGCAATAAGGCCCGCAAGCTCGAATATGTGATTGGGCGGGCCGTGGCCGATGGCGCCGATACGCTGGTGATCTGCGGTGGTTTTCAATCCAATCTCGCGCGGATTGCTGCGGCGATGGGGTCGCAACTGGGGCTGCAGGTAGAGCTGATTCTTGGCGGCGTGCCCGGCGAGCCCAGACATCCCGTAGGCAATTTGCTGCTCGACCACCTCTATGGCGCCAATGTGCGCTTTGTCGAAACCCTGCCGCGATGGGAATTCGGCGACACGCTTGCCAATGTTGAGCAGGAGCTGATTGCCGAAGGCCGTAAACCCTTTGTCGTACCGCTGGGTGCCTCCAGTCCGGAGGGCATGGCCAGCTATGTGGAGGCCAGTCGCGAGCTGTATCAGCAGCTTGAGTGCAGCGGTGTCGCGGCGAATTACCTCTACGTGGGGGTGGGTTCTGGCGGGACGTTCTCTGGTTTGGCGCTGGCCCATGCCAATCTCGAACTGCCGTATGCACTGCGCGGTATCAGCGTCAGCCGCGCCAGCGAACACTACCGAAACAAGCTGCCTGCCGATATGGGCGAAGCGGCGCTTCAGCTTGGCCTGAGCCAGGTACCTGCGGGCGACAGTCTCGACATTGACGATCGTTTTATCGGCGGAGGCTACGGCGAGACCTCCGACGGCAGCAATGAGGCCATCGCGCTGGTGGCAAAAACCGAAGGTGTACTGCTGGACCCGGTGTACTCGGGCAAATGCATGCACGGATTGATTCAGCACATTAGGGAAGGGCGCATAGCGGCCGATGACACCGTGGTGTTTCTGCACACCGGTGGCTGGCCTGCGCTGTTTTCTTACGAGGCCGAAACGCTAGGCGTGAGTACCGAGGCGCAGTGTCTGCCCCCGGTCCATGTTGTGAACGAGTAAGGCTGTAATTGGCAGCGCGTGGCGCAGAGGCGCGAATCGGGCTGCCGCATTCAATGAATGGAGATACGCATGACTGACAAACTTCCTCTCGAACAAGAGGCTCTGGATCGCATCTGGTTCCACGTCACGGCTCCGGCGGCACTGCGCGCCAAGGGCGGGATGACCGTCTTTGAAAAAGGCGAGGGTTGCTATCTCACCGACATCCACGGTCAGGAGTATGTTGACGCGCTGTCTGGCGGCGCCTTTGTGACCAACATTGGTCACGGCCGCAGTGAAGTGGCGCAGGCGATGGCCGAACAGGCCGCCAAGCTGGCCTATGTTACGCCGTACAACTTTGCCGCCGAGCCCACCATTCGCCTTGCGGAAAAGCTTAAAGACATCACACCCGGTGACTTGCACCGCGCGTTTTTTACCTCTGGCGGCACCGAGTCGGTAGAGACCGCGATCAAGATTGCCAAGCAGTATCACTGGCTGAAGGGGGAGCAAAAGCGGACGAAAGTCATCAGCCGTCGCGGTTCTTACCACGGTTCCAGCTTCTTCGCGATGAGCATTTCCGGCGCCAGCCACGACTTTAACAGCAAAATTTTCTCGCCGATGGTGCCGGGCTGCGTGCAGGTGCCACACCACAATATCTACCGCCACGACCCGAACATGAGCGAGGAAGCCTACGCGCAGTTTTGTATTGATGCGGTAGAGCAGACCATTCTCCATGAGGGACCGGAAACCGTCGCGGCGATTATCGCCGAGCCGATTCCTGCCTCGGCGTCGATTTATCTGCCGCCCGACACCTACTTCAAACAGTTGCGTCAGATTGCCAACAAGTACGGTGTGGTACTGATTATCGACGAAGTGATTAACGGTTTCGGTCGTACCGGCAAAATGTTCGCCTCGGAACATTGGGACATCGAACCCGACATTATGACCATGGCCAAGGGGCTGACCAGCGGCTACGCGCCAATGGGTGCGGTGATGGTCAGCGAAAGAATTACCTCGGTCTTTGATTCCGCCAAGGGCCGCGAGTCTGGTCTGAACCATGTGATCAGCTTTGGTGGTCATGCGGCGTCGGCCGCAGCGGCGCTGAAGAATATCGAAATCATGGAAACCGAGGGGATGGTCGAAAACTCCGCCGCAATGGGTGACTACTTGCTGGAAGGCCTGAACGAGCTGCGTAAATACAAGATTGTCGGCGATGTTCGCGGTAAAGGTCTGCTGACAGCGGTTGAGCTTGTTCAGGATAAAGAAACCCGCGCGATGTTCCCGCCCGAAGCACAGATGATGGCGAAGATGACCAACCAGCTCCGCGAACACGGCGTCTTGGCGCGTACCTATCAGGTGGTGGAGTTTGGTCCGCCGCTGTGCGCCACCAAGAAGGAAATCGAGAAAATTGTTGAGGCAACGGAAAAGTCCATTGCCTGGTTCAGCAAAGAGGTGGGTATCGAATAATGGCAGAAAAACAGGCAGTAATTATTGGCGCTGGCGTGATCGGCTGCGCGGTGGGTCTGCAACTCAGCCGCAAGGGATACAGCGTGACGCTGGTCGATAAAAATCCCGAAGTGGGCTACGGCTCTACCAGCAATTCCTGTGCAGTGGTGCGCTTCTCTTATTCCAGTCTGGCGACAACGGCGCTGGCTTACGAGGGCTATCATTACTGGAAGGATTGGGCGAATTTTCTCGGTGTGGAAGACGAGCGCGGTTTGGCGAAATACCACGAGTGTGGCCACCTGATGATCAAATCGTCGCCGGACGATCGCCCTCATGTGGCGCAGTTCTACAAGCAATTGAATATTCCCTTCGAAGAGTGGGACAACGCGTATATTCACGAGCGTCTGCCGCTGTTCAATCTGAAACTCTGCGGCCCGGTTGTGGCGGTGGAAGACCCGGATTTCTGGGAAGTGCCGGAAAACGACGGCGAAGTGGCTGGCGGCGTGTTCGCACCCAACGCCGGTTATATTGGCGATCCACAATTGGCGACGCACAATCTGCGTCGCGCCATTGAGGCCAATGGTGGTCAGTTCATGCTCGGCCAACGCGTGGTTGGCATTGACCGCCAGAGTGGCCGGGTGTCGGCAGTACGTCTGGAAAGCGGCGAAATATTGACGGCCGACGTGGTGATCAATGCCTCCGGTCCCTATTCAGGCAAGATCAATGAAATGGCCGGTGTCACCAGTGATATGGCCGTGAAAACCAAGGCGCTGCGCCGCGAAGTTCACCACCTGCCCAGCCCGAAAAGTTTCGATTTTGAGCATCAGGGGGTGATGACGTCGGATGACGATCTTTACCTGTACTACCGTCCCGAGACCGGCAATAAGGTCACGGTTGGTTCCGGTGATCCGCCTTGTGATTCCCAGGTCTGGGTGGACGATCCGGATAATTTCAATCGTGAATTTACCGAGAGTCAGTGGACGGCACAGGTCTACCGCGCGGCTCGCCGGATTCCTGAATTGCCCATTCCCAGCCAGGCTTCCGGTGTGGTGGATCTCTACGATGTCTCCGATGACTGGATTCCCATTTATGATCGCTCAGAATTGCCGGGCTTTTACATGGCGGTGGGCACCAGCGGACACCAGTTTAAAAACGCCGGTGTAGTGGGCGATCTGATGGCAGAATTGGTGGATGCCTGTGAAAAAGGCTACGACCATGATGCGATGCCGCTCACTTATCAATGTCGTTATACCGGCAATGAGATCAATCTTGGCATGTTCTCGCGCCGCCGCGAGATCAACCGGGAAAGCAGTTTTTCTGTTCGCGGCTAGTATCGCGAAACGCTGCAGGTAACGCCGTATTTTTCCAGGGCCTCGGGTTTCCCCAGGCCCTTTTTTTTGCCAAAAAATCAGGCTGTAAATTCGACGTTTGCAGACCGAAATAGCGCCACTTAAGTTCGCTGTTAAGTTCATATTATTTCGATGAAAAACGCAGGAAATTGCCCGGTAAAAACCGCCTTTATTTAGTGCCGCCGCACTCAATGTGTGCGCTTTTCACCGCCATTTTTACGTGAAAAACCGCGATGATGCGCCGCAATGGAAAGCGCCCTTGTTCTGTATGTTTTTTGTCGTCGGGAATAGATGAGAATTCCTAATGATATTTATCAGCTTTTCCAATGTATGTAACGGCATGACTGAAGGGTGATGGATTTGTGCTCGCCAGGTCAGTGTTGTCGCTGTTGACAAGGTTCCAGTTATTTCTCCTTTTTCGTTGTAATTTATTGTAATTATTGAAAATTAATTATCTCTTATGATTTTTTTCTGCAGGCTCAGCAAATACACAGTACGCGGCGACCGTTTGGAAACGGCGTGCTTTTTTCCCGTCTGAAAATTGCTCCGAAAACTTCATTGTATTGGCCTGTTGTTTGCAATGTGAACTGGTGACCGCTATGCGTACTAAGGCTGTCCCGGTCTGACCACCTCGGTGGTGATCTCTTGGAGAAGGGCGGCCGTCTTATAGGCGACAAGAAAGAGGGGAGATATTCATGTCTCAAACAACCAGAAAACGGTTCCGTAAAAATGTACTGGCTGGCTGCATTTCAGCGGCTGCCATACAAGGTGCAGTGAGCAGTGCGGCCTTTGCTCAGGAATCTCAGGAGCGGGTCGTTGAAGAGGTGGTTGTCATTTCCGCCCAACGTAAAGATGCGGACATCATGGACGTGCCCATTTCTGTAACTAACTATACCTCGGAGCAAATGGATATCCAGGGTATTCGTCAAATCGAAGATATCAGCCGCTTGACACCGAGTCTGGTGTTTACTCGACAAGCCGGTTCGTCGGGCTCCAACTCGACCGATATTAACATTCGCGGTATTTCCTCGAATGTGGGTTCTGCCACCACGGCTATCTATATAGACGATACGCCTATCCAGATCCGTAACATCGGCTATTGGGGTGGCAACCCCTATCCGCGCATCTTCGATCTGGAACGGGTGGAAGTGCTGCGCGGTCCGCAGGGCACGCAGTTTGGTGCCAGTGCCATGGGTGGTGCGGTGCGCTTTATTACCCCGCAACCGGAGTTCGGCGATCCGAGTTTGTATGCTCGCGCGCAGGTTTCTTTCACGGATCATGGTGATGAAAGCTATGAGGCGGGTATCGCAGGCGGTATGCAACTCAGCGATACCGTAGCCGTGCGAGGCAGCATCTACCACAACCAGATCGGCGGCTATATCGATCAGGTGGAGGCGGTGAATGAGAACCGTGGTGGCCGGGTACTGAAGAAGGACATCAACTCCGAAGAGGTGACGGCGATCAAACTGGCCGCGACCTGGCGGGCCAGTGATGCGCTGACGATTACGCCATCATTGTATTACCAGAAGGTAGAAGGTGACTCCCGTGACGAATACTGGGAGAACTACACCGATTCGACGGACAATGACTATCGCACGGGAGTTCAGTCGCTGGAGCCCATGGCGGACAAGTTCCTGCTGCCGTCGTTGATGGTGCAGTACGACTTTGAAACCTTTGAGCTGATCTCGAATACCTCGTACTTCGATCGCGAGCAGGACGATACGATCAACTATCTGCGTTATCAGTCCTTCCTGCGTTCGGGCGACACCTTTGGCGATTACTCCAATAAGGTGGAAAACAACTCCGATACGGTGATGAATAACTCTCAGAAGAACTTTGTGCAGGAAATTCGTCTGCAGTCGTATAACGACGACAGCATGTTCGACTGGGCAGCGGGCTTTTATTACTCCAAAACCGAACAGACTCAGGAGCAGGCCTTCGGCTCGGGTCGTACACCGGGAAGCGACTTCCCCTCGTGGAATGGTTCGGGCTTTGATTACTACCCTCAGGTCGATGGCAAGTACAGCCTGTACCAGGAGCTGGAGGTTGAAGATGAGCAAACAGCGGTGTTTGCAAGCGTGGACTGGAAAGCCAGTGCAGCGCTGGTATTTACCGCAGCGGCACGTCTCAGCCAGAACAAGTTTGATTACTGGGATATGAAAGACGGTCCGCTGAACAGCGGTACTCGCAGCGTGGTGACCGCCGATCAGAAAGAAACCGCGTTTACGCCGAAGGTTGGCGTGACCTGGACGCCGGACGATGAAAACATGTTCTATAGCACCTTGAGCAAGGGCTACCGCCCCGGTGGTGCGCAGCCTAACGTGAACACGGAGTTCTGTGGCGCGGATCTGGCTGCACTGGGTCTGAGTGGTGCACCGTCGGCCTATGACGAGGACTCTCTGTGGGCCTATGAAGTCGGTAGTAAGAACGACCTGTTCAACGGCGCGCTGAAAATGGACCTTAACCTCTATTACATTGAGTGGTCCGATATTCAGCAAGAGGTGGATCTGCCCACCTGTAGTCTGTCGTTTATCGGTAACCTCAGTGATGTCACCGGTAAAGGTGTGGATGCCTCCTTCTCGTTCTCGCCACTGGCGAGTCTGGAAATGGGCTTCGCTGTCGGCTACAACGACACGACCTATGACGACGACGTCTATGCCGGTAACGGCGTACTGCTGAAGTCAGCCGGTCAGCGTCTGAGCGGTCCTCGCTGGTCCGGTAATGCCTTCCTGCAGTACGAGATGATGGTCATGGAGTACGAAGGTTACTTCCGTATGGACTATGACTTCACTCGCGACAATCTCGCAGCCGGTGGCCGTTCTGGCACCTTTGGCTACGACCCCGACCTCGATGCCTTGCCGGGAACAAACTTCCTGTCGATGCGTGTAGGTGCTCGTCTGAACGGTGCGGATGTCTCCCTGTTTGTCGACAACGTCACCAATTCCGACGACAAGTTGGCCAGAGGACACGATGGTTCCGGTGCCGGTCTCTACTATGTTGAGTCATACCGTCCCATGACTCTGGGGATCACCGCCACCTATCGTTACTGATCAACACTGATAGTCTCCACCCTGTTGAGTCGGTGATGCCTGCTTCCGCTTGTTCATGTGCGGGAGCAGGCCCGGCTCCTTTTTGCGTTTAAGGCCAGAGGAGGTTTGTCTATGGTCTACCGAATTCTCAGTTCAGCGGCGGCGGTCGTTCTGCTTGCCGGCTGCAGCCTCACCGCCACTCGACCCGCAGCGGATTCGACTGCTGTCGAGGCGTGTAAAACCCTTAACTATCGCTATGCGCAGGCGCGCGACAGCGGCAACGCCGATGCCTACGGCGACTTGTTTGCCGAGAACGCGGTGTTCTATATGGGCAAAAAGCCCTATGAGGGTCGCGATGCAATCATCACCCGACTGCGAGAGGGGCAGGATTCTGCCAACTTCGCCCGCCTGCTGATTGACAATATGTACATCGAAAAAGACGGCGATGACTCGGCCACCGGTGTGGTGTATTTCTCGATGTACTACAGCGATGCTGATCCGGATGCGCCGCGTCCTATCGAAACATTCCGCCTGTTCATGGGCGAATATCACGACCGTTATACCCTGGCTGAGGAGGGCTGTAAGCTCGCCGAACGCAAGACGGTTCCACTGTTTATGGGTCGTTTTGCGAAGTAGCGACCCGAGGAGGACTCCATGCGCCTGATTATTCTGACTTGCCTGATGTTCAGCGGTCTGCTGCTGGCTGGCTGCGAGAAGCACATATCGGCGGATATGATTTTCTACAACGGCAAGGTCGTCACGGTTGACGATGACTTTACGATTGCCGAAGCCATCGCTGTAAAAGACGGCAAGGTCCTGGCAACCGGCAGCACCGAGCAAGTGATGAAAGCCAAATCTGAGGTCACCAAGCTGGTTGATCTCGATGGCAAGACGCTGTTACCGGGTTTGATCGACAGTCATCAACATACGCTCTCTGCGGCGGTTTCTGAGTTCCGCTATCCGATTCCGGTCATGAAAACGGTGGCCGACGTGCTGGCCTTTGTGAAAGAGCGCGCGGCACAAACCCCGGAAGGCGGATGGGTGTGGGTGCGCACCACTTATCCAACCCGGTTGCGTGACCACCGCTTGCCCACCGGCGACGAACTGACGGCGGCGGCACCGGAGCACAAGGTGGTCTTTGCGCCGTTCACCATCTCGCCCTTTGCGGTGCTGAGCAAATCTGCACTGGCGGCCGCGGGCATCGATAAGGCGTTTGCTGCCGAGCATCCCGACGACATTATTGTCGATGAAGAGGGAGAGCCAACCGGTAAAATCCGGCATCACACCCGCTATATCGAGGATATTGGTACGCCCGACCACACCCAAACGCTGGACGAGCGCACGGCGATGTACCGCAAAATGAGCGGCATCTATAACAGTGTGGGCTTAACCACCGTTGCCGATCGCAATACCTTCCCCGATGTGTTGGCCTTCTATCAGTCGGTGGCGGATCGCGGCCTGGCAACCACTCGCATTGGTCTGTTTCACGCCTTGAGTACGGGCAAGGATGTGAAGGACGAAGACATTAAGGCCGAAATCCATCGCATTGCGGCGCTTCCTGTCGTGAACAGCCATGACCCGATGGTCCAGGTTGTCGGCATCAAGACCTTTTTCGACGGCGGTATTCTCAGCGGCAGTGCCTTGTTCAACGAGCCCTGGGGGAAAAGCCATGTGCACGGTATTACCGATCCGCATTACCACGGCAAATCCTTCATATCGCCGGAACGGCTGCGCATGATGATGGCGGAAACCATATCAGCCGGTATGCAGTTTACCTCGCATGCGGTGGGCGACGGTGCGGTGCTGGAAGTGGTGAAGGCCTACAATGATGTCAACAAAACCGTGCCGGTGAAGGGCAGTCGCTCGTCGGTGACCCACGGCAACTTCACCACACCCTGGGCCATCGACAAAATGGCTGAGCTGGGCATCGTGGCGGATATTCAGCCAGCGTGGTTCTATCTCGATTCCTTCGCCTTGCTCAAGCAGTTCGGTGATGAGCGCCTGCGTTACTTCCAGCCCCTCAAGACCTACTTTGACAAGGGGATCGTCGTTGCCGGTGGTTCTGACCACTGGTCGCTGGAAGACCCGAATAACGCGGTTAACCCCTTTAACCCGTTTCTGGCGATGTGGATCAGTCACAGCCGCAAGGCACGCTGGGTAGAGAAGCCAGTGCATCCTGAACAAGCCATCACCCGGCAGCAGGCCTTGCGCATGTATACGATTAATGCCGCATTTGCACTGAACTGGGACGACATCGTGGGCAGTCTTGAGGCGGGAAAATACGCCGATATGGTGATTATCGATCGCGATATTCTCAGCTGCGACATCGACGACATCAAAGATACCAAGGTGTTGGAAACCTATCTGGCGGGTAAGCGCGTTTACGCGCGTTGAATTTCTGTTTGCGATGACAAGCCGGGCACATTGCCCGGCTTTTTTATGCCTGTGCAGACAAGGTATTGGCTGCTTGTTCTGATGCTTGCCAAGAGTCAGGGACGCGAGAGCACTGTGGTTCAATAGTGCAGGGACTCAAGAGTACCGGGATTCAAGATTGCCGAGATTAAAGAGTACGGAGGTTCAAGAGTACCGAGTCTAATGACAAACGGTGCAGACTTGCGTTTGCGCCAGTCGTTCGCGGTGGGTGAGTGCGGCACGCTTGGGAAAGGCGTCGCTGTGACAGCTATCGCAGCTCAATTCGCGACTGAGCACCACATCGTGCACCGATTCAAAGTGCCAGTATCCATTTTGGGGGCTTTTCAGGCGGGCTTTCATGGTGGCGGCGTCGTAAGGGCTGTTCGCGGGGCGCTGAACCGTGATCTGCGGAGGTATCGCGCCAGTGCGAGTATCACCGAGTTCCTTGAGAATGCTCGCCGCGGCGAGTCGGCCAGTCATGACCGACGGCCCCAGATACAAGCCATTGATCCGGTATTTGCTGCCATTCATTCCCATGGAGCCGGTCAGCTCACCCGCCGCGTACAGACCCGGAATACGCTGACCCTGTGTAGACAGCACGTGAGCGCCCTTGTCGATGACCACTCCGCCCATCGACTCGGCATTGCTGGGGTGAATGCGGATGGCGTAAAAGGGCGGCTCAGTAATGGGTTTAAGCGGCACCGCCGGCATGGTCACATTACCGGAGAAGCTGGCCGGGAAACGGCCGAAATCCCGGTCATTTCCCTCTGCCAACAGCGTATTGAAACGGGCAATACTGGCACTGAGTGTTGTCGCGGGCATGCCGGTTTTATCTGCCAGCTCGCTCAGGCTTGCGGCTTTGGCGACGAGCTTGGGGTTGTTGATGAGTTCACGCTCGTAGCGGGAGCGGTCATACCGGTATTTGATGGTGCGGGGTTTGAGCGTGCTTCTCACGCGATCATCGAATACCAGCCAGAAGCGGGCCTCCGGCAGGGTGGTCATGACGTCGAGAATGGCTTTGTTCGACGACAGCGGGTTAATAAAACGCTGGCCTTCATCATTGAGCCAGAGACCCCGCGGACCACTCAAGGTAATGCCGTGACCGCTGTCAGGGGCGGCGGGGTCCGGTATCCCAACCGGGTAAAACCAATGACGGTTCAGATGTTGCTGGGCGGCGCCCAGACTGGCCGCCATATCGTGGCCCAGCCCCTGTGCGAAATGACTGCCGCCCGCCAGCAGGGCGGCGTCGTCAGGAAAGTGGGCAGGCCAGTGCTCGCGAATTCGCGCCAGACTGCCCGCCATGCCCCCAGTTGCCAGTACGATATGCGCTGCGTGATAGTCGCCTGCGGCACCGCTGCGCAGATTGCGGGTTTTCACGCCAATGGCTCGACCGCCATCACTGAGGATATCAGTGACCTGTGTATTGAAGTAAAAATGGAGGTTCGGGAAAGACAGGGCTTTGCGGTAAATCGGTAAGACGATATCCCGGGCCTCGCCATCGGGGTAGTGGAAGCGGGGGAGTGAGCGGTTGGTATCGTCGGCGACAAGATTATCGAAGACCACCCCCAGCTCTGTCAGCCAGTCGTAGACCATCGCGCTGGAATGATCCGCGTAAAAGCGCAACCACTCGGGGTTACCGTCTTCTGAATATGCCAGCCAGTCTTTGAGTGCCTGCTCCGTGCTGTCCTGAATACCTGCGGCGCGCTGCTTTTCGGTGTTCACCATGGCGATGCCGCTGGCAAGAATGGCGTGGCCGCTGCCCTGGGAATTCATATCGAAGACGGCGACTTGGGCGCCTTGCGCCGCCAGGTCAACGGCCGCTGACAGACCCGCGATGCCCGCGCCGACGATGATGACATCGACGGCGTCTTGATGGCCGTCATCGACAGGCATGGCGGTGGCCGCATTGAGGAGGAGGGTGGCGATGAGCGTGGCGAGCAGGCGTCTAGTCATAATATCTCGTCATAACAACAGGGAAGTTCGCATTTTAAACAGTTGTTCGATAATACGCCTGCGTGAATGCAGGCGCAATGACGACGCTGGGTGGGTATAGACTCGTGGGTAGAGACCCGCGGATAGAGACCTGCGGATAAAGCCCCGCCGGGAGAGCCCTGCGGGGAGGCGGCCAGCTAGCGGAGGCTTACTGAAGCAGTGACGTGGCAGCAGTAAAAGGCAGGTCGTGTGCCTGAGATACCGCCTCGCAAGTGAGCTTGCCTTTGCAGATATTCAGGCCCGCCTGCAGATGTGGGTCGTCTTTTAATGCCTGTTGCCAGCCCTTGTCAGCCAGTGCAAGTACATGGGGCAGGGTCGCGTTGTTGAGCGCCAGCGTAGAGGTTCTGGCCACCGCGCCGGGCATATTGGCTACGCAGTAGTGCACCACATCATCAACCCGGTACGTGGGCTTATCGTGCGTCGTGGGCACGGACGTCTCAAAGCAGCCGCCCTGGTCAATGGCAACATCCACCAGTACCGAACCGCGTTTCATATCCTTGACCATCTCAGCGGTGATCAAGCGCGGCGCATTGGCGCCGGGAACCAGCACTGCACCAATAATTAAATCTGCTGACAGAACGGCATCCTCAAGCGCATCGGCGGTGGAATAGAGGGTCTTTACCCGACCATTGAACTGCTCGTCGAGTTGTTTCAGGCGTCCCAGTGAGGTGTCCAGAATGGTGACATCGGCACCCAGGCCAGCCGCCATGCGGGCGGCATTGCTGCCGACAACGCCGCCGCCAATAACGCAGACTTTCGCGGGTGCTACACCGGGCACCCCGCCCAATAGCAGGCCGCGACCGCCGTGGGCCATTTCCATGGCGCTGGCCCCCGCCTGAATCGCCAGCCGTCCCGCGACTTCTGACATCGGAGCCAGCAGGGGGAGTCCGCCGCGACTGTCGGTAACGGTTTCGTAGGCGATGGCGATGGCGCCGGAGTCGAGCAGTGCCTGGGTTTGCGGCAAGTCCGGGGCCAGGTGGAGGTAGGTAAAGAGGATTTGCCCCGGACGCAGCATGGCAAATTCCGACGGCTGGGGCTCTTTGACTTTGACGATCATCTCGGCCTGTGCGAAGACCGCCGCGGCGTCGTCTACGATGCTGGCTCCGGCGCTGACATAGGCCGCGTCGTCAAAACCGATTTCCAGCGCCGCATTCTGCTGAACCAGCACACGGTGGCCGTGCTTGCAAAGTTCTCTGACGGATGCGGGCGTCAGGCCGACGCGGTATTCGTGGTTTTTAATTTCTTTGGGGAGGCCGATGATCATAGTGATTTCCTGCTGCGTTAAATAATGTTAACAAATGTTCGGAATTCACTGTAAACTGAGTCGTGGGGCAGTCGCTTGCAAAATCCCTCGCTTGTCAGGGCAATTTTGCAATCATTCCGCCATGACTTACTTATAGCTGCAAGAATCTGCGAATGCGAAATCTGGATAGAATAGATCGGGCTATTTTGGCGGTGCTGCAAGTGCAGGGCCGCATTGCCAATGTCGAGCTGGCCGAGCGTGTCGGGCTTTCGGAGTCGGCTTGCCTGCGGCGTGTGAAGCAGCTCGATGAGCTGGGCGTAATCAGCCACTACGCGGCGCATGTAAACGCGGAGTCTGTCGGGCTCTCTGGCACGGTATTTGTGAATGTGTCGCTGGCCGATCAGCGAGAAGAAAGTCTTCGCGGCTTCGAGGCGGCGATTCAGTCGGTTCCCGAGGTCATGGAGTGCTATTTAATGAGCGGCGAAGTGGATTATATGCTGAGAGTGGTTGTGGCGGGGACCTCCGACTTCGAGCGTATTCATAATCAGCTCACCCGCCTGCCGGGCGTGGCGCGCGTGCAGTCGAGCTTTGCCCTGCGTCCGATTCTCAAGCGGACGTCACTGCCGCTGCGCTGAATACCATCGGCTCGACCTTTTTATGAACAAGCCGTAATGCGCATATTGGCGAGCTTTAGCCATAATGGCTGGCTTTGTCGGTACAATCCGGGCACGACGTCAGACTTTGGGAGGGGATATGGCGCAACTGAGTTTCACGCTCAATGGTGAGCCGCAGCAGTTGGAAGTGGATGGGCAAATGCCGCTGTTATGGCTGCTGCGGGATACCCTGGCAATGACCGGCACCAAGTTCGGTTGCGGCATGGGCCTGTGCGGCGCTTGCACGGTGCATCTCAATGGTACGCCGATCCGCAGTTGCAGCGTTCCCGCTATGGCGGCGCAAGGTCAATCCATTACGACTATTGAAGGCTTGAGTGGCAACGAAGGTCAGTTGCACCCGGTTCAAGAGGCCTGGATTGCGCTGAGTGTGCCTCAGTGCGGGTACTGCCAGTCAGGGCAGATCATGTCTGCGGTGGCCTTGTTGGAGAGTAACCCGCAACCCAGCGATGCGGAGATCGATGCGGCCATGGCCGGCAATATTTGCCGCTGCGGCACCTATCCCAAAATTCGCGCGGCGATTCATCAGGCGGCCGGTGCAGTGCAGCAATTTGATCCTGCTCAGGCTAACGGGGAGGCCGTGTGATGTCAGTCAGTCGCAGAAACTTTATCAAAGGCAGCGCGCTGCTTGGCGGCTCATTGGTCGTGGGCGTCTCACTCACGGGCTGTGGCCCGACGCCGCTGCCTCATGCCGCCGCAGGTGACCTGCAACCCAATGCCTTTATTCAGCTGACGCCCCAAGGCGATTTCATTATGCAGCTGCACAAAGTGGAAATGGGGCAGGGCACGCATACCGGGCTGGCAACGCTGGTGGCGGAAGAGCTGAATATGCCGCCGGAAATGCTGCGCATTGAGCATGCGCAATTCCACCCGGATTTTATCGATCCGGATTTTTACGTCATGTTGACCGGAGGCAGCTCCTCGGTCCGCACCAGCTTTACGCCATTGCGTGAAGCGGCGGCGATGCTGTCGCAGTTGCTGCGACAGGCGGCTGCAGAACAGCAGGGCGTAGGCATCGAGCAGGTACAGTTGCGCGATGGCAGTCTGTATGTCGGCGACAAGCAAATTGCGCCCGGCAGTCTGGTTGAGATGGCTCGTCAGCTCCCGCAGCCAGAAACGCTTGAGCTGAAACCGGCGACAGAATTCCGTTTTATTGGCAAGCAGAACACACGTCTGGATGCCCACAGCAAGTCCACTGGCACCGCAACTTTCGGCATCGATGCGCAATATCCCGGCGCACTCAGTGCTGTATTACTGCGTTGCCCGCATTTCGGTGGCAGTCTGAAGGGGTTTGATGCCAGCGCCGCCGAGGGCAGTCCCGGCCTTGTTCAGGTTTTGGAGGTTGATGGCGCTGTCGCGGTGCTGGCTGATAACTATTGGCATGCCCGCCAGGCTGCCAACAAGATTCAGCTGGACTGGGACAAAGGCCCGCTGGCGGGTGTCAGCAGTGACGCGTTGCGCGCGCAACGCCATGAGCTGGCAAAAACCGAAGAGGGCAAGGTGGTTGAGGAGCTGGGCGAGGCCTCTGCCGCGACCGGGGAGCGTTTCGAGGTGATATACGATGTGCCGTACCTGGCGCATGCCACGATGGAGCCCATGAATGCCTTGGCTGTGCCCACTGAGAACGGTCTGGAAATCTGGTCGGGGATGCAGGGGGTGCAGCTCGCGGTGGATGCCGTTGCGCGCGCGACCGGGCTGGAAAAATCGCAAATTCAGGTGCACAACCATTTTCTGGGCGGCGGCTTTGGTCGGCGGATTCAGAACGACTATGTGGTGGAGGCCGCACGAATTGCCCAGCTCAGTGGCAAGCCCGTGCGTCTGATCTGGAGCCGTGAAGACGATACGCGGCACGACTATTACCGCCCGAATTCCTCGGCGCTGATGGCGGCGACGGTTGATGGTGATACCGTCAGCAGCCTGCAGATAAAGGCCGTTGCGCCGAGCATTTTCGGGCAGTTTCTGCCGCTGATGACTCGCAGTCTGTTGCCTGCGTGGCTTCCCGGTGGCGTGCACGAAACCATCGGCGATATGGCGGCAGGCTCTGACCCGGCGGCTACCGAGGGCCTGATTCACTCGCCCTATCAATTTCCCTATAAGCGCAGCAATTATGTGATGCAGGAGCTTACGGCTCCGTTGGGGTACTGGCGCTCGGTAGGGCACTCTCAAAATGCCTTCTTCATCGAAGGCTTTATCGACGAACTGGCGCACCGCACAGGCCGCAATCCCCTGGATTTCCGTTTGGCAAACATGGACAAGGCGTCCCGCCACTACCGTGTTCTCAGTGAAGTCGCTAAGCGCGCTGACTGGGGCAATCCGCCCGCGGGTCAATTCCAGGGATTGGCGGTGCATGAGTCCTTTGGCTCAGTGGTTGCCGAGGTCGTCACGGTCTCGGTGGACGGAGGTCAACTCAAGGTTCACAAGGTTGTCTGTGCAGTGGACTGCGGCATGGTGGTGAATCCCGAGATCGTCGTGGCGCAAATGGAAAGTGGCATTATTTTCGGTCTGACCGCGGCGCTTAAAGGCGAAATTACCCTGCAGGATGGCGCTGTTCAGCAAAGCAACTTCCACGATTACGGCATGCTTAGGATGCCCGAAACGCCCGAGATCGAGGTCCACTTGCTGGCCAGTACCAATCCGCCCAGCGGCGTCGGTGAGCCGGGTACACCGCCCATCGCACCGGCACTGGCTAATGCAATTTTTGCGGCTACCGGCCAGCGTCTGCGTCAGCTCCCGCTGCGCTTGAGCTGAGAAAAGCTGCTATGCTCCATCGCTGTTATGCACAGTGGTGGAGCATAGTCAGCTACTGTGTCTGTTGATCTTCCAATAATAATGCGGCAGCGGTGGGCCGTAGCCTATGACTCAAGCATCCACACAAGACCCGATTCGTTACCCCTTTGCCAACGCGCCTGAAAAAGGCGAGTGGATTGCCGTTGCACCCGGTGTGTACTGGTTGCAGATGGCGCTGCCCATGGCCTTGGATCACATCAACCTCTATGTCCTCGAAGACGATAACGGCTGGTATATCGTCGATACGGGCATGAAATGGGGAGATACTCAGGAGCGCTGGCGGCTGCTGTTTGACAATCAGATGGCTGGCAAGCCCTTGCTCGGGGTCATTTGTACCCATATGCATCCCGATCACATCGGGCAGGCGGGCTGGCTGTGCCGGGAGTTCCGGGTGTCGCTGTATATGAGCTTTGGCGAGTATGTGAGCTCGAGAATGTTCAGCAGCATGGGCGAAGGTGATCTCGAGTGGACCACGGCCCAGTATTTTCAGCGCTCGGGCATCCCGTCTGAAGCCATTGAAAAAATGCGCGCCAAATTCAAAGGTTTTGGCAATATCGTTGAGCCCATGCCCAAAGCCTATCAGCGTCTGAAAGACGGGCAAGTGCTCAATATTGGCGGGCGGCGCTGGCAGGTGATGACCGGCAGCGGGCATTCGCCTGAACATGTCAGCCTGTTTTGCGCCGATGACAAGCTGCTGTTGTCCGGTGACCAGATTATTCCCCGTATTACCTCGAACGTCAGCGTGATGCCCGCTGAGCCGGACGCCAACCCTCTGGCGGACTGGTTCGCTGCGCTCAGCCGCTTCCGCGAGGCACTGCCCGCCGATACCCTGGTAATGCCTGCCCACAATGCGCCGTTCTATGGCGTGCACTACCGGCTGGAGTATCTGGTCGATCACCACAAAGGGCATTTGGCCGCTGTGGAAAAGGCCTGTGAAACCCCGAAAACGGCCGTGGAGCTGTTCAGTGTGCTGTTTGCCCGGGAAATTGAAATGAACCAGTTGACGCTGGCACTGGGTGAGTCGGTGGCCCACTTGCACTACCTGTATTATCAGGGGCGCTTGAAGCGCGAGCTGGACGAGCAGGGCGCCTATCGCTATAGCAGCCTCGACCCCGACGGCAGCCCCTATGCGCGCTGTCCCCATGAGCCCGATGACGGCCCGCTGGAGGTTTGACGATGTCGGACTGTGTTTTTTGTCGGATCATCGCGGGCGAGCTGCCCTGTCATGAAATTTATCGAGATGAGTCGCTGATTTGCTTTCTCGACATTGCCCCGGCATCACCGGGCCATACTTTGATTGTCCCACTGGCCCATCACGACGACATTTTCAGTATGAGCGAGCAGGCGCTGGCCGCCGTTGCTGAATTTTCCCGCCGCTTTGCTCCGCTGCTGAAACAGCACTGCGATGCTGACGGCATGGGGGTGTATCAGTTTAACGGCGCCGAAGCGGGCCAGACCGTTTTTCACTATCACATGCATCTGGTGCCTGCCTACGCGGGGCGGCCCGCCAAGGCTCACGGCCGGGAACCGGGTAAGCCAGAGGAACTGGCGGAACTTGCCGGTGAATTGCGCGAAGCCCTGAAAAACGCCCTGTGATTTGACCGATTTTGTCCATGCGCTGGCGTCTAATGCTATTGAGGCATCACTGGCTTGCCCCGAGAATGTGCCCACACAACGAAAACAAGGAGCCATGCCATGCCAATGCCCAGTGACATCAAGGTCGTTGATCTGATGCTGAGTGTGCCCGGCGAAGATAACAGCCAGTGGTACGAGTTCATGAAGCCGCTGCTGATGGACGAAGAGAGCCGCACCATGTTCAAAATGCCGGCTCAGTACATGTTCAAAGACATTCCCGATACCGGCAAAAAAGAAGATTACGTTGCTTACACCGTCGAGCAGATGGACAAGCACAATATTCAAATTGCCATGCTGGGCATCGACGATCACAACGAAGTGGCGAAAGAAGCTCTGCGCCGCCACCCGGATCGTTTCATTTGCAGCTACGAAGCCAACCCCAACAATGGCATGGAAGAAGTGCGCAAGATCGTGCGCCTGCACGAGGAATACGGCATCAAGGCGGTGACCGGCTTTGCATCGGGCCTGTGCCCCCAGGTGCCCTACAACGACAAACGCTGGTACCCGATCTACGCCAAGCTGGTGGAGCTGGATATTCCGTTCTGCCCCTGTGTCGGCGTTCCCGGTCCGCGTCTGCCGATGGCACCGCAGAAAGTCGAGCTGCTGGATGAAATCTGCTGGTTCTTCCCCGAGTTGAAAGTGGTAATGCGCCACGGCGCCGAGCCCTGGGAAAAACTGGCCTGGAAGCTGATGCTCAAGTACCCCAACCTGTATTACATGACCAGCGCCTTTGCGCCTAAGCACTACCCACAGGAAATCGTCAATTTCGCCAACAGCCGCGGTGCGGACAAGGTGATGTACGCTGGCTACTTCCCCATGGGCCTGTCGCTGGACCGCATCTTTAAAGACATGCCCAACGTGCCCTTTAAAGACGAGGTATGGCCGAAGTTCCTCAGCGAAAATGCGCGCCGCGTGTTCAAGCTGGATTGATCTCACCCCGATGGGTCATGCAGGACAAAACGGCAGTCACTAGACTGCCGTTTTTGTTTCTGCGCTTTCTGTTTTGCCCAGGCGGCACATAACAACAATAAACGAGGAAAACCACCATGACGCTCAGCCTTCAGGAAATGTCCGACCGTTTTGAAATTCAGGACATGCTTTATCACTACGCCGATATTATCGATCGTCAGGCGGCCGATGAGCTTCGCGATGTATTCACCGATGACGCGGCGGTGGACTACAGTGCCTTTGGCGGTGTGGTCGGAGATCTCGAGACCACGATTGCCTTTCTCAAAGAGGCGCTGCCGGCCTTCAGCAACACCCAGCATCTGAATGCCAATGTTCAGATTCGTGTGGATGGCGACCGCGCCACCGGGCGGGTGATGTGCTTCAACCCGATGGAAATGCCCATTGGCGATGAAAAACAGGTGTTCATGCTCGGCCTGTGGTACGTCGACGAGTACCGCCGCACGGAGCAGGGCTGGCGGATTGCCAGCCGCTGTGAGGAAAAAAGCTGGGTGTTCAACGTTCCAGACTTTATGGCGCTGTAAGCCCGTCAGCCCGGCAGTTCTGTCGGGCCAATCTCGGCGGCTGAGCTGGGCTTATCAGCTTTAGCCGGTTTGCTTTTTGCCTCTGCCGGCACAAAGCTCACCACGACATCGCCCCGTTGCAGATGCCGGGTGCCTTTGCTCATCCATTCCAGCTTGCCGTTTTCGGGAATCAGCGCCAGCTGCACGGCGTTGTCTGGCAAGCTTTCCAGAAAAGCGGCTTCGGAAAAACTGTCGGTGATGCTGGTTTTGCGAAAGCCCCAGCCGCGAATCAGTCGTGTCCACATTTCGGCGTAGGAAACCGGCTGCGAGAACGCGGTGATACCGCGTCGGGTCTCCGGTACCTGGTGTTTCTCGCGATCGCTGCCGGCGTCATGGGGCTGGAATACCCGATGGCGGCCAATATGCGGGGCGTAGTGATTGCAGACCATGGAGTTGTAGTGGTTGTTGCCCGTGGCGGCTAACACGGTGTAGATGTTATCAAGGGCCATGGCTTCCTCAGCCATGTCGGAGAGCACTTCGCCAAACCAGGTTTCAATCCCTTGCTGACGTGCGGTTTGCAGGCGCGCCCACTCGCTGTCGGCGATAATCACGTCCTGTTTGAGGTTCTTCAGCACCAGCGCCAGTTCAATGGCCCAGGGCGACGCCCCGACAATTAATACACGTCCCTTGCCGGGGGAGCCCAGTTTCAGCATCCGGGTCAATGGGCCGAGAGAAAAGCCGTGGGCCAGCACCGTCACGAAAATCAGCATGAAGACCGCAGGCACAAGATATTTGGCATCCTCAAAACCCGCCTCGATCAGCGCCGGGGCGAAGGCCCCTGCAGAGGCAGCCGCCACCACGCCGCGCGGGGCGATCCAGCCAATTAACAGGCGATCGCGCCAGTCGCAGCCAGCGCCAATAGTGGCCAGATACACCGCCGCCGGGCGCACAATAAACAAAAATGCGGCAACCATCAGGATCAGCGGCATATGAATGGCGCGCAAGGTGTCGAGGGTGAGTGAGGCGGTCAGCACCACAAACAGAAAGGACACCAGAATCAGCGTCAGGTATTCCTTGAAACGGCGCATCTCCTCAAGGCTGCGAAGGCGCATATTGCCCATCACAATGCCCATCAGGGTGGTCGCGAGCAGGCCGGATTCGTGCTGCACGAGGTCAGCCAGCGCATACACCGCCAACACTGACGCGATAATTGAGGGGGCTTTAAGGTATTCGGGAATCCAGCCTTGCCGGAAACACTGCGCCAATGCCCAGGCCATACCGCCGCCCAATGCAAATGACACCGAGACGGCCAACGCCAGACTCGTCAGTACATGGCCCATGGCCGGACCTTCACCGGAGTAGAGCAGATACTGGTAGACCAGCACTGCCAGTAATACGCCGATGGGGTCGTTGATAATGCCTTCCCATTTCAGGTACGACGCCGTGCGGCGATTCAGCTTGGCATGTTTCAGCAAGGGCATGATGACCGTGGGGCCGGTAACGACCAGGATCGCGCCGAGCAGGGCGGAAACCCCCCAGCTGATTTGCCCGACGAAATGGGCAACGGCAGTGCCGATACCCCAGGCCAGAATCACGCCGACAGAGGTCAGTCGGCGGGTGACTTTGGCGGTTTCCCGCAATTCATGGAACTGGAGGTTGAGTCCGCCCTCAAACAGGATGATTGCCACAAACAGGGACGTGACGGCTTGTAATCCTGCCCCGAAATCCTGTTGTGGAGAAATCCATCCGGTCAGTGGTCCGACCAGTAGACCGGCAGCGGCGAGCAACACAATGGCTGGCAGCCGAAACCGCCAAGCCAGCCACTGGCAGCCGATACCTAAAACAAGAATACTGACCAACGCATGGGTCATAAAACGGAACACTCCAAAACAAAAAGCGCCACCTTGTCACGACTGACAAGGGCAAGTAAAGCTGGGACGGTATTCATACTTTCGCCCCGGCAAAGCTCGTATGATGGCGCCATCGACACAGAGAGAAAAGCATGAACATGCCATTGCCGCGTTTGGCAGCGGGACTGATCGTTAGCTTAAGTTTACTCAGCGCCTGCAGTATGAGCCCCAGCGAGCCACAGACCCTGTACGCAGAATCCGGACAGCCGGTGCAGTTCACAGGACGCATGCACAGCGGTTTACCTGCAGAAGGTCAGCTCAGTTTTGCTAACGGCAGCCAGTTCGAGGGCCGTTTTGATCGCGAGGGCTTCCCCGCGAAAGGGCGACTGACGCAACACTATGTCGACGCGGAGGGCGAGACGCTGACGCTTATCCTCGAGGGGCGTTTCAAGCACCGTGGCAGCAGTCAGCGTCTGGAATTCAAGGGTGATTTTCAAATCAGTGACAGCGAAGGGCGGCTGTTGGCCGAAGGACGGGAGAGTGTTTGGGGCAGCGATTATCGCTCACCGCTGTTCCGGTTGCCGCCGGCCTTGTTCGCCCTGGATGGGCAGCGCCGCTACCGCCAGTATCGCCGCGATATCAGCCCGGCCAGCGATCCTCGCCGCTTCCTGACGGTGCACCGCCCCATGTCCGGGCCGTTTATTGTGAATGCCCGCTACGAAGAGGGCTTGCCTCGGGGTGTCGCTAAAGTCTCCGCCGAATTGAGCGATGGTGCTCGCTATGTGGTTGAGCGCCAGTACTTCAATTATCAGCTGCCTAATCAGCGAAACCACTACTACTATTTTGAGCCGGGCAGTTATGAGCGCGTCAGCGTCATTGGTGAGTGCGAAGCGCCAAACATCACGGTGCCTCGCGAGTTGATCAGCGTCTACGCCTACGACTGTGACGACGGTAACTTCTACGCCTTGAGTGAGTCCATGCCAGCATCGGTGCTGAGCATTGCCGCTGAGCAGTTGGACAACAGCGGGCGTTTTCACCAGATCCGTATTCTGCATCATGGCAACACCAGCGAATTCGAGGTTGATGCCGAAGCGCTGCTGAGAGGCGAACTACTCGCCGACGGGCTTTATACCGAGTGGCACTACGGTCAGTTACACGCCGCCTACATGGCCAGCCACGGCCAGCCAGTGGGGGTCGGTATGGCGCTGGCGCATCACACCGAATCCGTGTTTGTCAGCCATCGACTGGAAAACAGCCAGACAGAGTTCCCGTCGACCAGTCTCATCGAAACCCTTAAAGTCAGTGCCACAGAGCGACAACAAGCCATGCATCAGGACTTTGCGCGCTTGATGGTGGGCAGCCGTCTGAGTGAACGCCGTGCCGAGCAGTTAAAGGCTGCGCTGGAGGCGCACATCGCAGCACCGGCGCCATCGATGATGGCCGACTATCTCGGCCTGATGAGCTTGTACCAGCAATGGCAGACCGAGGCAGCGACCATGGTCGATAACTGGCCCTGGCAAAGCCGCCGAAATGCCGCGGATATCGCGCGGCTGCGCGACGCGCTGCTCGGCAAATTAGCGATGTACCGCGAACGTCAGGAGTCGTTGCTCAACGACGCGGCGCGACAGCACTGCCTGGCGTCCGGGCAGCGTTTTGATGCCCTGCGCTGGGAGTGTCGGCTCGAGCCCGAAGCGGCGATTTTCGAGCTGTGTCAGCACACCTACGGCATCAATCGCTGCGAAGCCATGCAGACGGCCTTGCAGGCGAGTGCGGCCGGGCAGCAACCCTGAATTCTCTCTGGCCTTGCCGACAAAACCCTCTACAATGAGCGGCTTTTTCGCCAAGGCCTGTCACTGGATACCGAATTATTATGTGGTTTAAAAACCTGCTTGTTTACCGTTTTACCCGTCCTTTCACCACAGAACTTGATGCATTGGAAGAGCAACTCACCACCGCCGCCTTCACGCCATGCAGCGGCACACAGCCCAGCAGCATCGGCTGGAGCAAGCCCCTTGGCGATGCCGGCGAGCTGTATCACCACGCCACGGATGGCTGCATCATGCTCTGTTTGAAACAGCAGGAAAAAGTGCTGCCCTCAGCGGTGATCAACGAATTTCTGGACGACAAGGTTCGCGAAATCGAAGCCAATGACGGCCGCAAGCCCGGCCGCAAAGAGCGCAGTGAGCTGAAGGAAGAAATCACCTTTGAACTGCTGCCCAAAGCGTTCGCTCGTTCGCGTCGTCTGTACGCCTATATCGACACCCGCAGCGGTCTGCTGATGGTCGACAGCGCCTCACACAACCGTGCCGAAGCACTGTTGAACCTGTTGCGCGAAACGCTTGGCAGCCTGCCGGTCATTCCTCTCAAGGCCAAAAACACCGCTCAACACATTCTTACCGAATGGGTGCGCAGTGGCAGCCCGGCGGGCTTTGCGGTTGGAGGCGAGTGTGAGTTGCGCGATCGCGCTGATGAGAGTGCCGTGATTCGTGCCAAGAATCAGGACCTGTCGTCAGCACAAATCCAAAGCCACCTCGACTCCGGCATGTTTGTCAGCAAACTCGCCGTGAGCTGGCAGGAGAGCATTGATTTTGTTGTCGACGATCAGCTCAGCTTCAAGCGCCTGAGCTTTACCGATTTGGTTCAAGAGAAAGCCGACGACGTGCACACCGATACCATGGCGGAACAGTTCGATGCTGACTTCAGCATTATGGCCGGGGAGTTTGCCAAGTTTGTTCCGGCGGTACTGGAAGCATTTGGCGGCGAAGAGCAGGGCGAGGCAGAAGCGCAGCCCGCAGGCTGAGAGAACCGGCGGCGCCACAGTGGGCGCCGCCAACTCGCTTTTATTTGCGAGTGATTTTGTCCAGATAACCCATCGCAAATGCCGACACAACAAAGGTGATGTGCAGCAGCAGGTACCACATGATCTTGTCGTTATTGATCTGCTGGGCATTCATGAACACCTTCAAGAGGTGAATCGACGAAATCGCCACAATCGACGCCGCCACTTTATTCTTCAGCGACCCCGCGTCCAGCTTGCCCAACCAGCCCAGCTTGTCGGCGTCATCATCCACATCCAGCCGCGACACGAAATTCTCGTAGCCCGAGAACATCACCATCACAATCAGTCCACCGACCAGCGCAATATCAATCAGCGACAGCGTCACCAGTACCAGATCGCTCTCCTTCATCTCCAGAATGTGCGGGAAAACGTGCAGAATCTCCTGGAAAAACTTAATACCCAGCGCCAGCAGCACCAGGCTCAGCCCCAGATAAATCGGCGCCATAATCCAGCGCGAGGAATACATCAACTTCTCAATCAGCTTTTCCATGAGGCTCTCGGTTGCATAAAGGGATGGGGAAATCGGCGCAAATAATAGCGGTGGGACGGAGAAGACTCAACGAGGACATTGAAAGCTGAGCAGCTAGCGACCAACCCGCAGATGCAAATAAAAAGAGCGGAGCACAAAATTTAGATATAGGGCAGGGGATCAAGACCGGGATGGATCAACACAGCCTAAGGCCTGCTTTGCCCCCTTCGGGGCGCCTTCGCGTTGCTGCGGCGTCTAAAACGCGGTGCGTTTTATCGAACCCTGGCGAGGGTTCTCACCGACCC